>JACCYC010000166.1 GCA_013696665.1 Burkholderiaceae bacterium
GTCGCACGGCCGCGTGTGGGTTCGATACAACACGCCTTCGTCATCGCGATGCACTTTGTTGCATTACCGTGACTCGACGTTGAGAATCGGCTCGTTCGCACGTCCGAGAGGTTCGGATTCCTAGCACCGCCGAGCAAGCCCGCGTCAGCACGCGGGATTTACTTTTCGTGCGGTTGAATCCGATCGGTTGGGCAAGCGCCAATTCTTAAAATTCCTCGGGGGAATTCACATGTCGTTCAGAGTGAAACCGATGGTGCACGGCCTCGCGCTCGCCTTTGGCGGTTTCGCGGCCATCAGCACTACGGCGTACGCGCAGCAGTCGTCGCCGCCATCACAAACGCAACAGCAGCTCGAGCGGATCACCATTACCGGCTCCAACATTCGCCGGACAGATCAGGAAACGGTGGCGCCGGTTGAGATTATTACGCGTGAGCAGATCGAGCGTTCGGGCCGGCCCACGGTTGCCGATGTGCTGAGAAGCATACCGGCTAACACTGGCGGCAGCTTCAGCGAAAGTTTCTCGAACAGCTTTGCTCCTGGCGCGGCGGGGATTTCGTTGCGCGGCTTGGGTCAAAAAAGCACCCTGGTTCTTCTCAACGGGCGCCGCATCACTGGTTACGGATTTGCGCAAAATTTGCAAGAAACTTTTGTCGACTTGAACTCAATTCCTACGAGTGCGGTCGAGCGCATTGAGGTTTTGAAAGACGGCGCGTCCGCGATCTACGGCTCGGATGCGATCGCCGGCGTGGTCAATATCATCCTGCGCCGCGATTTCCGGGGCATCGAGGCGGCAGGCGATGTGGGGTTTTTCGAGGGAGAGCGGGATTATCGGGCGAGCATCGTTGCCGGTTTTGGCGATCTGGGATCGCAGCGTTTCAACGTGTTCGGGGTGCTCGACTATTACAAGCGCGAAGAGCTCTTGTTGTCTGACACCAAGCACGGAAGAGATCGTGACTATCGAGACGAGGATGGTGGGCGTAATTTTCAAAGCCTGACGGCGGGCGGCACTTGGCAGAACGTCACCGGTACGACGGCTGCGGGCACTCCCATTGTTGGCAACATGCGCCGCGCAATCAGTCAGTGCGCCCAGATCGGTGGCACCGTACTCGATTTCGCGGGAGCTGTGCAGCGCGGTCTTATCAACTTGGGGTTTAATGCCGCCACCGGCCAGCCTAATCCGCCGCCGGCCCTCGGTGGTGCTGCGGCCACCAACCTGAACCAGCCCGGCAACAGCTGGTGCTCAATCGATGTCAATAACCAGTTGAGCGCGATACCGGGTACCGAGCGAATCGGTTTCTTGGGTCGGGGCGTTTTTGATTTCACGCCGAGCGTGCAGGCTTTCGCTGAAGTCGCTTACACGCGCACAGAAACCGAGCAGACGTTCACAAAGCCGGTATTTATCACGACCGCGTTGCAGCCGACCCCCGCCGGTTTGCAGCCTTTTAGCTACAACATCATTTACGGGCCAGGCGTCGCGGGGAATCCGTTCGGAACGAACGCCACGTTTACAGGGAATCTGCAGGGAGTGGGTACGCGCAATACCGAGATCGAGTCCGATACGTACCGCGGCTTGCTTGGTCTGAGATATGGTTTCGCAGGCTGGGACCTGGAGAGCGCGGTAGGTTATTCGAAGAACGAAGTCGAATCGTTTTTCACTAACCGGGCTTCTAAAAGTGGCATTAGCGCTGCATTCAACATACCAAGCACGCCGCAACCACCGACGCCGATATCGACCAGCGCCACCTATAACCTCGATCTGCCCCTGACCAATTCGGCCGCGGTTAATAGTTCTATTTTGGTCAATTTGGCACGCAAGGCGGAGTCAGAATTGAAGTTCGTCGATACCAAGGCCACGACCCAGCTTGGGAGTCTTCCCGGGGGCGCTATCGGTTTAGCTGTCGGCGCCGAGTACCGCGAGGAGAGTTTGCAGGATCGGCCAGATAATCTGGCGATCACGGGCCAAATTTTGGGTCAGGGCAACACAGCAACCGATGGTAAGCGCGATAACTACGCCGGCTATGTGGAGCTCGCGTTGCCCTTTACTCGCGCGATCGAAGCGCAGGCGGCGCTGCGCTACGACGATTACAGCGACTTCGGCTCTACCCTCAACCCAAAATTGGGCTTGAAGTTCAGACCGGCGCCTGAAGTATTGCTGCGCGCCAACTGGGGACGCGGGTTCCGCGCACCTTCACTGGTAGAAATCACACCTTCGCGCGGAGTGTTTTTTGTTCAGGTAAATGACACAGTGAACAATTTGACGAACGTGCAAGTTTCCGGCGTGTTCACAGGTAACCCCAATCTGCAGCCGGAGAAGTCACGAAGCACAACAGCTGGCATTGTTTGGGAGCCATCTAATTCGTTTAATGCTTCAGTGGATGTGTACGACATTTCATTTTCGAACATCGTCAGCGCTCCGGGGTTTCAAGGGATCGTGAACGCCAACAATCCCTCACAGGTCATCCGCCTTCCGCCGACCCCTCAGTTTCCGGGAGGCCAGATCGTCACCGTGCTTAACGGTTTTATTAACGTTAATCGCACTGAAACGCGTGGCGTGGACGTGGATGCACGTTACATCGCACGTACAAGTTGGGGACGCTTTACCACACGGTTGAACACAACTTACGTCGCAAAGTTTGAAGAAGACGGCACTGAGAATGCCGGTCGTAACGGCGGGTCGGTCACGGTTCCGCGTTGGAAAGGCTTTGCATCGCTAGACTGGGATCAAGGGCCGTGGACCGTAACTGGACGGATGAACTATATCCATTCGTACTATCAGGATTTCCTCGCGGGTTCTTTCTTCACCCCGCAGGATCCGCGGTTTCAGAATGGCACATATCCCACCCGCGTTCCGTCGTATACGACATTCGACGCATTCGCCCGCTACAACGTCACCGCCAACTTGTCGGTTTCGGCGTCGGTGCTCAACATTTTCGACCGCACGCCACCATACGACCCCGGTGCCGATGGCACCAACATCTACGACTTCACTCAGTATGATGTCCGCGGCACGATCTATCGTGTTGGGCTCAAGTACAAGTTCCGCTAAAGCGCAATCGGGTATCGCAGTAGGGCGGGTCTTCGGACCCGCTTTTTTTGGGCCGCGCGGAACCGGGGATGTTCCCTAGGCTGATGCGTGTTGGTCGGATGAGACACTGGCCGCCGTTTTGGCAGCGACTAACGCAAAAAATCCGTGACCGGCGTATTGCAATGAGTACGCTTGCGAGGAACCGAATGACGGCCGCGTGACCTTGACTGAAACAACGCGAATCCGGTCGGCAACTTTCTTGGAGGGCGAGAAAACATGTTGAAACGCACGCGACTTAGCATCGCGATCAGCGCTGCCTTTGGGGCGGGACTGGTTGGAATTACACCAGCGCTGGCACAGCAGCAACTGGACCGAGTCGAAATCACGGGTTCGTCATTGCGCCGAGCCGATGCTGAGACGGCATTGCCGGTGACCATCATCCGCGCCGACGAACTGATCAAGCAGGGCATCACCACCGTTGAGCAGGCGATCAAGACCCTGCCGCAGAATCAGACGGCGGTCGGTGTCAGCCAGGCCGTTGGTTCCACGACCGGCGGCGCCGCATTTGCCGACTTGCGCGGGTTGGGCGCATCGACCGGAAGCACGGGTCAGCGCACGCTGGTGCTGCTGAACGGGCGGCGGCTGGCCAACCAGGCCTACGACAGCGGTGCGGTCGACTTGAACTCGATTCCTCTGGCTGCCATCGATCGCATCGAAGTGTTGCGTGACGGTGCATCCGCGATTTACGGAACGGACGCAATCGGCGGCGTAATCAACTTCATTTTGCGTCGCGAGTACACCGGCGCCGAGGTCAGCGCTGAGCTGCAAACCCCGCAGGAAGATGGTGGAGGCAAGGTCAAGCGCGGAAGCCTCACGGCCGGCTTCGGGTCGCTCGACAAACAGGGCTTCAACATCTTTGGCACCGTCGACTACCGCAAGCAGGACGCATTGCAGGCGAGTGAACGTAGCTTTGCTTCCTCGGGCGTGGTCGCCGACCGCGGGCAGTTCCGGACCAGCGGCACCACTTTCCCGGCAACCGTGAGTGGCTTTAATCCGACATTGGCGGCTGGTTGCGCGCCCCCTAACTCGATTCCAAATCCGGCCGGAACTGCCTGCCGCTACGACTTTGTGCGCCAGATCGATCTGATCGGTGAGAACGAACAGTTGTCGTTCCTGGCCAAAGGCACTCTGCGGTTGGGTCAGACACATGTTTCGCTCGAGTATCTGCGCGCTGAACACGAATCGCGCAACCGTGTCGCGCCGACTCCGCTGGTTGGGCTAACGATTCCGATGACCAGCCCGTTTTACCCCGCAGGGGCCACCGGCACGACTGTGAACTGGCGCACAACGGTCGCTGGCAGGCGTACCGACGAAAATGAGGCCATAGGCGACCGCATTCTGCTCGACGTCAACGGCTCGGCCTTCGGCTGGGACTACCGCGCGGGGATTTTCCGTTCGACCAACGAGGTGGAAACCAACTTTGTTGATGGCTACGTGCAACGTCCTGCTTTCGAGGCGGGCGTGCTGAACGGAATTCTGAATCCGTTCGGGCCGCAAACGGCGGCCGGCACCGCGTTGATCGGCAGTAACAAAGTCATCGGCACTGTGTTGTCGGCGGAAGGCCAGGTCGAAGGCATAGATGCGCGCGTGAGCCGCGACCTATTCCAGATGGGCGGCGGCGCTGCGGCATTTGCAGTCGGCGTCGAGTTTCGCAAGGAAGAATACAAATTTGACTTGAAAGAAAACCTTGCGCCGCTAGCGGCATCGTCGGGCCTTGAGTTGGCGGCCGACATCAGCGGCGACCGTGACATCAAGGCGGTGTACGCGGAGATAGCGTTTCCGATTACGCGCACCTTTGAAGCCACCCTGGCAGCGCGCTATGACGACTACAGCGACGTCGGCGGCACGTTTAATCCGAAGGTGGGTCTGCGTTGGCAGCCGTTCCGTCAGTTGCTGTTCCGCGGTTCCTACAACACGGGCTTCCGCGCACCGACGTTATTTGACATCTTTCAACCGATCGCGCTGACATTTACGTCGGATGCTTATAACGATCCGATCTTCTGTCCCGGCGGCACCCCGGCTCCGGGTGCACCGGCAGACGTCGTGTGCGACCAGCAGGTTCAGCAGCGACTGAGCGGTCCGGCAGGAGCCGGCCGCTCGATAAGCTCGATCAGCCCTGAGGAATCGGACAGCTTCACGCTGGGTGCGGTCTTCGAACCGGCGACCAATCTGACGGTCAGCGTCGACTACTGGAACATCAAGATCAAGGATCTGATCAGCACGCTGCCCGAGCAGGCGATTTTCGGCGATGTCGCGAAGTTCGGCTCGCGAATTATCCGGTGCGGGCAGTTGCCTCCGGCGGAGCGCGCGCAGATCGATGTTTGCACCAACTTTTCACCGACGCTGAATCCGATTGCATACATCGATACGCCGACCGAGAACCTGGGCGAAGTCAAAACCAACGGCGTCGACTTCAGCATTGGGTACCGCTTCCCGACGACCGCCTACGGCCGCTTCGGCTTGAACTATGACGCCACTTACGTCATCAAGTACGAGTACCAGCGCGAAAAGGGCGGCACGTTTATCGAGGCCGAAGGCGCCTACACCGACAACGCACCGGTGTTTCGCTATCAGCACCAAGTGACCTTAAGCTGGGGCGCGGGTCCATGGACCGCAACGATCGCCAACAATTACAAGAACGGCTACAAAGACCAGGATCCAAGCAACAAGGTCAGGCACTATTCGACGTTCGATGCGACGGTCAGCTGGTCCGGCTTTCGCGGTCTGACGCTGCAGGCTGGTTTGAGAAATGCGTTTAACGAAGATCCCCCATACAGCAACCAGGCAACGACGTTCCAGTCCAACTACGATCCGCGTTATACGGATCCGCTGGGCCGGACGTTCATCGCTCGAGCAAGCTACAAGTTTTTCTAGTGGCTGCACAAAACAAAACCCGCCGGTCCGCCGGCGGGTTTTTTATGCAACAACGGCGTTGATTGTCAGGCGACGCGCATCCACAAGCGCGCCAGATCAGACGTGCCGTCAGTGCCGCTCACCGACTTGAACGCCTCGCGCGCTTTCGCCTTCTGCCCTGCGCGCAGGTACGCAATTCCCAGATGCAGATTCGCCTCGTCGGCACGCTTCAGCTTGCCTTTAGCGATGCCCTGCTGCATCAGCGCAATACCTTTTTCGAACTGTCCTAGCCCGGTGTAGGCGAAGCCGACGTTCACGAGTTCAGAGCCATCGGCCGCGGCGACCGCTTCTGCCTCGGCCTGCTTAAGCTGCACCGGCGCTTCCGCGACACGCTCGCTTGCCAACGCGAGCAGACGCTTTTGACGCTCGGCTTCCGTGCCCTTCCCCAATACGCCCGCGGTAAACGCGTCATCGAGAAGTTTCTTCGCTTCGCCAGCCTGACGCTGCTGCAGCGCCAGCTGAGCCATCTCGACGATTTCATTGGGCGAATCCAGGGTCTTGGTAGCCGCGCGGAGCCGGTATAGATCAAGCGTGAGACGGTTCGAAAATCCGGGCTTTGCCTCGAGGCGGCGCAACAGATCAAGCCAGTATTCCTTCTTTGGGTAGTAGGCGACTAAACGCTCGATCCCGGCAACGTAGCCGGCACGATCGCCGGTTTTGGAGGCGATGTTCGCCAGTAGTTGCAATCGATCTTCGGGCGGAGTGCGACCGGCCTTTTCGGCCGCCTGGACGTCTTCTAAAGCCTCGCGTGACGCACTCGCAAGGTCGCCCGCCAGGTAGTAAGACTGTATTTGCAGACTTCGCATTGCGCCATCCGACGGATTGGACCGCAGGGCACGACTCGCCCACTGGGCAGCGTCTTTGTAATCCTTGTCGCGGTAGTAGAGCGAAGCCAGACTGCCCGCGTATTGCGCCTGTTGCGAATCGGGCAAGCGACCCGACGCGAGCAACGCCTGGATCGATTTAATAGCCTGCCCGTTGTCGCCGCCCGATAGCGCAGCCGATGCGCGCATTTGCTCAAGCAAAAAATTCTCGTTTGCCGAGCGGTTGGGCACCGCGTCGGCTTCACGCAACTTCGCAAGCGCTTCGGAATATCTCTTCGCCTTGATCAGATCGCGAGCGGCCTGTAGGGGACGCCCCATCTCGCCGCGAATTGCCCCTTGCGCGTAAGCAGTTGGCAACCAGACGACCCCTTCGTCGCTGATCGACGGCGCTGTAAATACCGCTGCGATTGCCGCCACACCAAGAAGCGATCGGCGAAAACCAGTGACACCGTCGCTCAAGTGATTGCGCATTGAGCTCTCCCCGCCATTGTTCTTAACGTACAAACTGCTCGTTGCCGACCAGCCCGAGCTTGGTGACGCCGAGCCGCTGCGCCGCGGCCATCACCAGAACAACATCCTTATATTCCGCGAGCTTGTTCGGCCGCAGATGGACTTCGGGCTGGACCGGCATTGCCGCGGCCGAAGTGAGCTTTTCGTTCAGTGCCGCCGGCCCCTGCAGAATCTCACCGTTCCAGTAGATCGTGCCATCGAAGTCCACATCCACGGTGATCACGACGGGTTGCTCAAGAGGCGGGGGCGGAGTGCCGATCGGCATGTTCAAGTTGACGGAATGCAGCTGGATCGGAATTGTGATGATTAACATCACCAGCAACACGAGCATCACGTCGATCAGCGGAGTGGTATTGATATCGATCATCACGCCCGGATCTTGGGAGCTGCCACCGGTACCGAGATTCATCGCCATGATCTTTCTCCTGGTTCCAATCAGTTGCGAGGCGGCGGCTCGGTAACGAAGCCGATTTTCTGAATACCGGCGCGCTGCGCCGCAAAGACAACACGGCCAACGAACTCGTAGCGGCCGGCGAGGTCTCCGCGGATATGCACTTCCGGCTGCGGAACAATCACGGCGATGTTCTTCAGTCGGTTGACAAGCTCATCGTTATCCTTGATCAGTTGCATAGCCCAGTAGACGTCGCCATCCTTGGTCACTGCGAGTTCGATGTTCTCCGGCTTGGTCTGCCGCGGAACGTTCTGCTCCTGCGGTAGCTTGAGCGCAACCGACTGCGTCACTATCGGAATGGTGATGAGGAAAATGATCAGCAGCACCAGCATGACGTCGACCAGGGGCGTCGTGTTGATGGTCGAGATCACCGCGTCTTCATCGCTGTCAGCCGACCCCATGCTCATCGCCATAACTGGATTCCCGATTGACTTCTGCTAATCAACATTTAGCGAGACGGCGTGGCAGCTCGCATTTCCGGACGGCGCCCCAGCAGCACTGCGTGTAGGTCGGCACCGAAGGTACGCACTCCGTCCATCGCTACCTTGTTACGGCGCACGAGCCAGTTGTATCCCATCACGGCGGGCACCGCCACAGCGAGACCGATAGCAGTCATGATCAGAGCCTCACCAACCGGCCCCGCTACTTTGTCGATCGACGCCTGACCGGCAATACCAATTGCAGTCAGCGCGTGATAGATGCCCCAAACCGTGCCGAACAACCCCACGAAAGGAGCGGTCGAACCCACAGTAGCCAGGAAGGCGAGACCGTCCTGAGTGCGGCTCTGCACCGTGTCGACGGAACGCTGCACTGACATGGTGACCCAGTCGTTCAGATCAATATTCTCAGTAAGTGCGCCTTCATGGTGCTCGTTTGCATCGAGACCGCTTTCCGCGATGTATCGATACGCGCTCTTCTTGTCGAGCCGCGTGGTTCCCTCGCGCAGAGACGGTGCCTTCCAGAAAGCAGTGCGCACGTCACGCGCCTCGCGCATCAGCTTGTATTGCTCCCACAGCTTGACGAAGAGGATGTACCAGCTTCCCATCGACATAATTACCAAAATGATCAGCGTGCCCTTAGAAACGAAGTCTCCCTGACGCCATATTGCTTCGAGGCCGTACGGGTTCTCAACCGATTCGGTTTCGACTCCTGCCTTAACGGGTGCGGCAGGAATGGGTGCCACCGGCGCAGAGGCAGCCGCGGGAGCTTGTGGCTCTGCCGGCGGAATCAGCACGGGAGGCGCAGACTTCGCGGCATCTTGCTGCGCTATCGAGACACTCGGAACCAGTCCCGCCAGCAGCAACAGCGCCGCAAGCATTGCCATGGGGCGACGAAATAACCCGTTCATTTGAAATTCTCCTTGTAGGAAGAGCGTTTGGCCAGACGGCTTGCCTCGTGAGTGGGCCGCCTTGCCGTCAATTAAGTTTAAAGCTGAAGGGCAGCTGCACTCGAATGTCCTGGCCTTGGCCCTTGCAGGTCAAGCGCGTTTGCACTGCCTGGGTCACCGGGCGGTTAAAGATGCGATTGGACGAGCTCTTGATCACGATGTCGCGAATCTGCCCGTTCGCACCCACCGTGAATTCTGTCAGCACATCGCCTTGGATGTTGTCTAGTGCTGCTTCACGCGGATAAGCAACCTGTAGCGCTTCGCGATAATTCGGGCAAACAACGGTTGCGCTCTGTACTGCAGGCGCCGGCGCCGGCGCCGGCGGCGCTGGTGCCGGGGGTGGTGGCGCGATAACAGGCGCCTGTGGGGCCGGCGGCGGCTCAGGCGTTACCGCGGTAATCGTGGGAGCCGGTGTCGGCGGCGGCTGAATGTTAATTTCAGGCGGCGGAATAAAGGGTGGCGGAGGCGCCACCACCTTGGGCGGCGGTGGGAGCAACTCGGGCGGGGGAGGCGGCTTCTTAATGATTTCTTCGATGACCTTCACTTCGATCGGACCCTTGACCACTTCGACCACCTTACGCGCCAGACCGGTAACAAGCGCATAGATAACGATGATGTGAAACACGATGACGGCGCCGATACCGACGAATTTGCGGGTAGGGTCGCGCTGTGTCCGTGAGAAGTCCACGTCAGATCCCCTTTCGCGTAGTCACGTTAGATAGCCTTGTCAAAGAGGACTCCCTCTTGCCCTGCAAAAGCGCGCGATTCTAGCCAGTTTGGGGACAAGCACCATGCAATGTTAGTGCCCAACGATGGCGCAACGCAGCAGCCGGCGAGCGCTGCGCTCAGAACAACTCGTCTGCTCCGCGCGCTCCCCGCGGTTGGACAATGCCGAAGTGTCGATATGCGGCCACTGCGGCGACGCGTCCACGCGGAGTTCGTTGCAGTAATCCCTGTTGAATCAGGTAGGGCTCGACAACATCTTCGAGCGTATCGCGCTCCTCTCCCACCGCCGCGGCAAGGTTGTCGATCCCGACCGGCCCTCCGGCGAATTTCTCGATCACTGCGAGCAGAAGTTTTCGATCCATGATGTCCAGGCCGAGGCGATCGACTTCGAGCATTGCTAGGGCCGCATCGGCGACCGACTGTGAAATCTGCCCGGTCCCCTTGACCTCGGCATAGTCGCGCACGCGCCGCAGCAGCCGATTCGCAACCCGCGGCGTGCCGCGCGAACGATGCGCAATTTCGCGCGCGCCCTCGTCGGTCAATTGCGCTTTCAACAACCGTGCCGAGCGCCGTACGATCGCGGCCAGCTCCTCGGCCGAATAGAACTCCAGCCGCGCCACGATTCCGAACCGGTCGCGCAACGGGTTGGTCAGCATTCCGGCGCGTGTTGTGGCTCCAACCAGGGTAAACGGTTGCAGATCGAGCTTGATTGAACGTGCGGCCGGCCCTTCACCAATCATGATGTCGATCTTGAAGTCTTCCAGCGCTGGATAAAGAATTTCCTCGACCACCGCGCTCAGTCGATGAATCTCGTCGATGAACAAAACATCGTTTTTCTCGAGGTTCGTCAGGATCGCAGCCAGATCGCCCGGTCTCTCTAGTACTGGCCCCGATGTCTGCCGCAGATTGACGCCCATTTCACGCGCGACGATATGCGCCAGGGTGGTCTTGCCCAGGCCCGGGGGCCCAAATAGCAGTACATGGTCAAGCGATTCGGCGCGGTTGCGCGCCGCTTCGATGAAAATTCCGAGCTGTTCGCGAACCTTCGGTTGCCCAACATACTCCGCGAGCGAAGTCGGACGCAGCGCGCGCTCTATCGCCTCTTCGTTCGGCGACGCTGCACTGGCACCAACGACGCGTTCAACTTCGTCCATCAGTCGCGCCTCATTTGGCAAGCGACTTCAATGCGAGGCGAATGCCGTCCGACACGCTGGCGTCCGCGGGCACGCCCCGCGCCGCAGCGTTGGCCTCGCGCTCGTTGTACCCGAGCGCAAGCAGCGCGTGAATTACATCGGCTGCCGTATCGCCCGCTGCGTTCGGACGTGCGGAGCCAAGGTCCGCACCCAGCTTGCCCTTCAGCTCGAGCAACAAGCGTTCGGCGGTTTTTTTTC
>JACCYC010000204.1 GCA_013696665.1 Burkholderiaceae bacterium
CTGACGGGAATCGGCATGTAGACGAACGCCACCGACAACCACGGAAATTCCGCGATGGTCTGGAACCGTGTCGTCAAGCACAACTGAATACCGTAGCCGATCATGAACAGCGACGTCGCTGCCATGCAGACATCGACCACCCACAGCATCACGCGGCGTTTGGCGGGGCTCACCGCATTAAGCAGCGCCTCGACGGCAACGTGCACATTGGCTCGATACACGGCCGCGCCGGCAACGAACGACAACATCACCATCAGAACCACCGCGGCGGGTTCGGGCCATGATTGCGGATTGTTCATCACGTAGCGCATGAACACGCCGACTGGAATCATCAGCGTGATCACCACCAGCGCCACGCCGGACACCACGATGCACGCGATGTACAACCACTCCATGGCCTGCCGGTAGCGCTGGTCTGCAGTCATGCGGCAACTCCGAACCCGGGAATACGAGCGGACACGCGGGCCGCAAGGCGCCGCGTGCCGATAAGACAGACTTACTTCGTGTCTTGAATTTGCTTGAGCAGCGCAGCGTACTTAGCGCCGTGTTTGTCGCGGATCGGCTGCGTCGCCTTGAAGAACGCTTCCTTGTCAGCCGGGACGAACTTCACGCCGGCCGCCTTGAGCTTGGTCTCGGCCTCGCCGACGTAGGCGTCCCAGAGCTGGCGTTGTTCCTGCTGCGCCTCTCGCGAAAGTTTCCGCACCAGATCCTGGTCGCTCTTGGACAGAGCATCCCAAGTGCGCTTCGAGAACACGAAGATCTCGGGAATGATCAGGTGGCCGGTCAGGCTGTAGACCTTACTGACGGTGTAGTGGTTCTGCGCAAGCAGCGTTGGAGGATTATTTTCGGCACCGTCGACCACACCCGTCTGCAGCGCACCGAACAGCTCGTTGAAGCCCATCGCGACGCCGTTGCCGCCCATCGCATTCATCGTCTCGACGAAGAGCGGATTGCCCATCATGCGGATCTTCTGGCCTTTCAAGTCCTCGGGCTTGGTCACCGCTTTGTTCGAATAGACGTTGCGCGTGCCGGCGTCCATCCAGCCCAGCACTACAAGCCGAGACTGCGGGCTGGCCGTGATCTTCTCCAGCAGCCCCTGCCCGATTGGACCGTCGATCACCTTCCGCATATGCGCCTCGTCGCGGAAGATGAAGGGCAGGTTAAAGACATTGAGTTCGTCTACCACCGGACCCATCGCGCCGACTGAGATGCGCGCGATCTGCAACGCCCCGACTTGCGCCTGTTCGATCATCTCTTTTTCGCCGCCCAGCTGCATCAGCGGGTACATCTGGATCGAGATGCGGCCGTTGGTTTCCTTCTCGAGCTTCTTGCCCATGCGCTGAATCGCCTCGACCGTCGGATAGCCGAGCGGATGAACGTCCGAAGCCTTCCACACCACTTTGTCCTGGGCCGACACCGCTCCCGGAATACTGGCAGCGCCGACGACCGCAATCGACGCGCACAGCCTGACGAAATCGCGACGTTTCATGTTATCTCCTTGACGGCTCTAGAACTACCCGCAACCTCGGGCGCAGGCACCATAGTATTTTTATTCTATTTTTCAAAAATGTAGCATGAAAATTTCATGCTGGGACCAGGAGCCGGTTTGACGGACGACGGCGCGCTGGCGCCGCCATCCGCGTCTCACTACTGCAGCGATGCCACCCGCGCCGGCGCTTCAGGCGCAGCGACCGCAGCGCGCGGTTACTGCAGGATCGGCGCCAGCGCATCGAACACACGTTTGGCCTGGCGTTGATCAATCATTCCAAGCAGCGCGTCGGCGAACCGGGCTTCCTTGATGCCTGAAACGATGTATTGCCAGCGGTAGGCCTTTAGTACATTGGCACTGACCGCGGCTATTTCGTCGGGGCCCAGCCGGCGACCGCAAATTTTCGCGAAGTACTCAGTATCTGCGACAGCCTGTTGCTGCAGCATGCCGTCAATGCCTGCCACCAGAGCAATTAGGTCGTCGACGGCGGCGTCGCGTTCGTCGTCGCTGATGCGCGAATTTTCACGGGCCCACTCGAGCTCATCGAGAATTGCATGCTGGGATTCCTCTTTCCAGTGAAAGAAGAAGACATCCTTGAACAACGGCGACAGGTGCTGGTCGGGTTCAATGCTCTGCCGGTAATGCACCTGCGAGAAAATTTCAATGTGGCACGTCAGTGCGAGCACGGCCCAGGTGGACTTGCCCAGCACAAAGTCAGCAACGTCATTGGGCTGCGGCAGGAAACAATATCCGTCGGGCATCTGCTCGCTCGTCAGCTGCTCGATCCGGCGGAACAGCTGCTGGTGCTTGAGCTCTTCATCGGTAAAGCGGATCAATGCCTCGAACGCTACCTGATCGCCAAGTGCGTGGTCCCGCGTGACCTCCAGCATTTTGGCGCCTATGAAGCGCTCGACCAGCCCGAACATATTGGCGTAGGTCCGGCCCTGGATCTGCGACAGCAGGCGCCCTTCGGAATCGCTTAGCGAACCCATTTGGTCAATGAGTGACAGCCCCTCCGGCAGAAACTTGTGTTCAGTGTCGAAGCTGCGGCCGCGAATGACGTCGCGCTCGGTGTCCCAACGGATGCGCTTGGACACTTCGATGCATTTGGCATAGCGCGGCGTATTGGTCGAAACGGTTGCGTGCATGAAGATCTCCTCTGGATGGATTGTGTGTGATTAGTCGTGAGGAACGAATTGTCCGCAGCCGAAGGCCGCGCGTCGTGAGACCCTGGTCCCGGGTGGGGCCCGGGGACGGCCTCACAACCCTTTAAAAGCGTGGGACTGGTGTCCCTGGGGAGCTGACTACGTAACGAGCTTGCCGAAACCCGCCTCGCGCGCCATCACGATTGCCTGCGATCGGTTCTCGACTTCGAGCTTGGAGAAAATCCGCGTGATGTGATTGCGTACGGTCTTGTCACTGAGATCGAGATGCGCTGCAATTTGCGCGTTGTCGCGGCCCTGCGCGATCAGTTCGAGCAGTTCGCGCTCGCGGGCAGTCAGCGCAGAAAACGCCGCGTCCTCCAAACCCGGTGTCTGCGGCATAAACGCGCGAAACTCGCTGACCCAGCGTTGCCATGCAGGTTCGCTCTCGAGCAGCAAGTGATTGTCGCTTTCGAGCGGGACAAACCTGGCGCCGGGAATTGCACTGGCAATCAACCGCCCTTCGTCAAACGGCACCGCCATGTCGCCCGCCGGATGCAGCACCAGCGTGGGGCACGTCACCAACGGGAGCAGCGAGATGACATCAATTTGGTTGAACACGTCCAAAAATCGCACCGCGTTGGACGCTGTGGTCGAAACCCGCTCCAGCTCGTTGAACCATCGATGCTGCTCTGCTGTACCACCCGGGATGAACAGGGTCGTAAAA
>JACCYC010000005.1 GCA_013696665.1 Burkholderiaceae bacterium
TCGGAGCCGTTTCAGAAACCTTCGGCGATGCTGTATCGAAATTTTCTGGCGATGGAAACTGAAGAGCTGCTGCGCTCGTACCCGGCCGACGGCGCGGTGTTGATGGGCGGCTGCGACAAGACCACGCCGGGGCTGATCATGGGCGCGACGAGCATGAATTTGCCGTCGATATTTTTTCCCGCGGGCCCGATGCTGCGCGGAAACATGCGCGGCCAGCCTCTTGGCTCTGGCAGCGACGTCTGGAAATATTGGGCCGAGCGGCGTGCCGGCACCATTACCGAAGACACGCTGAAGGAAGTGGAGGACGGTATCGCACGTTCGCCCGGGCATTGCATGACGATGGGCACCGCATCGACGATGACCAGTGCGGCCGAAGCGCTCGGCTGGACGTTGTCCGGTGCGGCGTCGATTCCTGCGGTCGACGCCAATCATCAGCGCATGGCAACCGACACCGGCCGCCGTATCGTGGAGATGGTCTGGGAAGATTTGAAGCCAACGGATTTCCTGACCACTGCATCGTTCGATAACGCAATCACCACGGTGCTGGCGCTCGGCGGCTCGACCAACGCGCTGGTGCACTTGATCGCGATGGCGCGCCGCGCCGGAATCCAGTTGAAGCTCGAACGCTTCGACCAGCTGTCGCGCCTCACGCCGTTGCTCGCCAACCTGCGCCCGTCGGGCCAGTATCTGATGGAAGATTTTTACTACGCGGGCGGGCTGCGCGCAGTGCTCAATGAATTGGGCGAGCTTATCGATGGCAGCGCGCCGACCGTCAACGACACCACGCTTGGCGACAACATCGCCGGTGCGGGCATCTACAACGACGACGTCATTCGCCGCCGCGGCAACGCCCTGCTCGCCAGTGGTGGCCTCGCAGTGCTGAAGGGCAACCTCGCACCTGACGGCGCGGTGATCAAGCCTGGCGCGATGGAACCCAGGCTGCTGCGGCACCGCGGCCGCGCGGTGGTGTTCGATGATTACGAGCATCTGGCCGCGCGCATCGATGACCCCGCGCTCGAAGTCGACGCCAACTCGGTGCTGGTACTACGCAGCGCCGGACCGATTGGAGCGCCGGGCTTTCCCGAGTGGGGGCAGCTCCCCATCCCGAAAAAATTACTCGCGCAGGGCGTGCGCGACATGGTGCGCATTTCAGACGCGCGCATGAGCGGCACCAGTTACGGCGCGTGCGTGCTGCACGTTGCGCCCGAAAGCGCGATCGGAGGTCCACTCGCCCTGGTGCAGGATGGCGACGAGATCGAGCTCGATGTTGCGAAGCGTTCTTTGAATCTCGTGGTCGACGCCGCAGAACTTGAGCGCCGCCAGCGTGCATGGCGCGCACCAGCACCGCACTATGCGCGCGGCTATGGCGCGCTATTCTCGCGCCACATCACGCAAGCCAACGACGGCTGCGACTTTGATTTTCTCGAAGGAACGAGCCCGACCCCAGAGCCGCAAATTCACTAGCGGTCTAATAACGACGGAGACAAATCATGACAACACATCGCGCGCTACGAATCGCTTTCGGTTGGCTTGTTTCAGCTTGCGCGGCAGTTAGCGCACCTGCAGTGCATGCGCAGGCATATCCGAACAAGCCGGTGCGGATCATCGTGCCCTACCCGCCCGGCGGCACGTCCGACATTCTGGCGCGCTCAGTCGGGCAGAAACTGGGCGACGCGCTCGGCCAGACGATTGTTGTCGAAAACAAGCCCGGCGCGAACGGCAATCTGGGCGCAGATATGGTGGCGAAGAGTCCGCCCGATGGTTATACCTTGCTGCTCGCAGACATCGGCGCCCTCGCGATCAGTCCGAGCCTGTACAAACTTTCATTCGATCCGGCGACGGATTTCTCGCCGGTCACGATGGTGGCCTACTCGCCGCACATTCTGGTCGTGCATCCATCGGTGCCGGTCAATAACGCGAAAGAACTCGTCACGCTGGCGAAGTCAAAGCCGGGCAAGCTGAATTTCGCGGCGTCGAGCGTCGGCAGCGCACCACACCTGGCGGGAATCGATTTCGCATCGCGTGCGGGGGTTGACTGGGCCTACATTCCATACAAAGGTGGTGCGCAGGCGATCACCGACATGGCCGGCGGCCAGGCCGATGTGATGTTTAACGGCATGTTGGCAACATATCCGCACGTGAAGAGCGGCAAGCTCAAGATCCTTGCGGTATCAAGCTCCAAGCGCATGAGCGCGATCCCCGATGTGCCCACCGTTGCCGAAGCCGCAGGCCTCGAAGGATTTCAAACCGGCTCATGGCAAGGCGTGCTGGCGCCGCTCAACACCCCGAAAGAAGTGATCGCGCGTTTGAGCAGCGAGATCACGAAGATTCTGAATACACCGGAGATGAAGGAGCGTCTTGCGGTGCAAGGCGCCGAAGTTTCAACTAACACGCCGGATCAGTTCACGACTTTTATTCGCGATGAAAAAGCGCGCTGGGCGCAGGTCGTCAAAGCCGCGAACCTGAAACTGGAATAACAGCAGTTAAAATTACAGGAGATTTTGTGACTGCAATCGATACCCGCTTGCCCGGGCTGCTCAAAGGCAATCAGCCGTTGTTCGGAATGTTCGTCGGCATCGCTAGTCCGGCGCTCGTAGAGATGTGCGGATACGCAGGCTTTGACTTCGTCGTGCTGGACAACGAGCACGGCCCTGCGAGCATCGAGACCACTGAGCATTTGATTCGCGCCGCGCGCTGCGCCAACACGATCCCGATCGTGCGCACGCTCGAGCCCGATATTCTGCGCATTCTTGATATCGGCGCGTCGGCGATACAGGTGCCGCAGGTGAACACGGCCGAGCAGGCGCGCCGCATAGTCGCCGCGGCGAAGTACCCGCCGATGGGCGGCCGCGGCGCGGCGTTTTCGCCGCGCGCCGCGGGCTATGGCTTCTTCGGCGGTGCGGCGCATGCGAAAGCATCGAATGAAGGGCTCGGCGTCATCCTGATGATTGAAACGCGCGAGGCGCTCGGCAACCTCGATCAGATTCTTGCGGTGCCGGGCATCGACGCGTTGTTCATCGGCCCCAACGATTTGTCGTTCTCGATGGGCCATGGCGGCGATCAAAAACATCCGGAAGTGGTCGGCGCGATCGACGCCGCAATCACGAAAATTGCGGGCAGCAAGATCGCCGCCGGAATAATGGCAATGTCGCTGGAGGAACAGCAAAAGTACGCCGGCCTTGGCACACGCTATCTGACAACGTCGATCGCGAGCGTTCTGGGCATCGCATTAAAGGCTACCCTCGCCGCGATGCGCTCATCGAAGTAGGTTAAAAGATACGGCTACTTCTCCTCGAGCTGGTTCTCCTTGACGACGCGCCCGAATTTCTCGTGCTCGGAGAACGCGAAGCTGCGGAACTGCTCGCCGCTGCGGAAGACCAGCGGGTTGTGCGCGGCCTGAGCGCGTGCCTTATACGAAGTCGCCGCCGTCGCCGTCGTGCAAGCTGCTTCAAGCTTGCTGCGCACATCAGCCGGTAAACCTTTAGGAGCGACCAGGCCGCCCCAGATTGATGCGCGCGTCGCAATGCCGAGCGACTTGGCAGTCGGCACTTTTTCGTAGCCGGCCACCGGGGTGTCACTCAGCGCGAGCAGCGCACGCAATTGATACTGAGTACCGACTGCGGGTGCATCGTTCATGGCAACGATCTGTCCGCTTTTAAGCGGCACGATCAAATCGGCACTGCTTTTATATGGCACATGCAGCGCATCGACACCTTGCTCGCGTAGCAGCGTCAGCATCGAGAGGTGCGGCACCGAGCCGACGGCGGGGCTGCCGTAATTCACCTTGCCGGGGTTTGCTTTGGCCCAGGTCACGAGCGACTTCAGATCCTTGTGCGGCGAGTCGGCGGCGACCAACATCAGCACCGGCGCATCGTAAGTGCCGCAGATATAGTCGAAGCTGTCGGGTGTATAGCCGGTGTTGCGCCGTGCCGGCTGAATGACCTGCGGGCCGACCGCCGTCATTGCGATCGTGTAGCCGTCGGGTCGGGCGCGTGCGACCTGGCTCATTCCAATCGCGCCGCCTGCGCCGGCCGTATTCAAAATGACAATATTGCTGCCCAGCGCCTTGCCCAATTCTTCTTGCAGCAGGCGCGCCATGATGTCTGTCGTGCCGCCGGCGCCGAATGGCACCACCATCTGGATCGGCCGCTCGGGAAACCCTTGTGCGGTGGCAGTCGAGGCGAACGCAGCAATCAGAGTACTAACTAAACGGGAAGCGATCACAAACGATCTCCTTGCATGCGACGCTGAGCGGCGAGTGAAACACTGGGCGCAGTATGCTCACACTTCAGTGATTCGACAACCGTTTCACGCGCACGCACGCGAGTCACTCCAACGTCACGCATGACCGGTCAGGGACCGCACAGTGGCGCAAAAGCGATCGGCACTACGCTCCACAGCACGGCGACAAGGGCCATCAGCGACGCGCCGAGGCGCACACCGGCCAGCGTGCCGCTTTCAGCGCTTACGTTGCGAGCGGCGCGTGCAGTCAGGAGCACCAGCGCACCGATCGTCAGCGCGGTGATTGCCCACAGCCACAGACTGATCGTCGGAACGCCTGCTAGCCGGTAAAGCTGCAAGCCGCGCGCGCACGCGACTTCGACGCTTGCATACGACAAGAAAAAGTGCGCGGCCCAGATAACGAACGGCAGCACGCCACGGACCGTTCCCGGGTTGAAGCCGTCGCCAAACCCATTACCTGTCGCGCTCGCACTCATCCCGGATTTCATCCGATTAATCTCGGCAACATCTGAATCGCGGCGATCGTCAGTACACCCTGCACTGCCGTGTATTGCCAAAACAGTACGGTGTTATCGAGCGTGGCGCGCGCGTTCGGCCGCAGCCGGCCGCTGATCAGCCGTCCAACCAGATACGCCGCCATCAACGCGACGACAATCACGTGCAGCCCTTGAAAGCTCACCAGCGTCATTATGGTTGCGCTCCACGCGTTTGCTTTTGGCTCCAGCCCTGCGTCGAGATGACCCCATGCATTGAACGCAAAAGCCAGCACCGAACTCAACAGTGCCGCTGCAATCACGGCGCCTAAGCCAACCCTGCTCAACGTCGAGTCGCGACCGATGTCCCAGCGCCGCGCGGCCTCCATCGCCAGCGCAGCAACGATCCAACCTGCGATGCTCACGAGATCGAACCACAGGCTCGGTAAACGCGACCCCGACGGTGGGCATACGTCCGACATCAAAGACACATGGACATGCGCGAACGCGAACGACGCGCAGATCGTGGCGTCGAC
>JACCYC010000342.1 GCA_013696665.1 Burkholderiaceae bacterium
ATATTCGCCGGTCTTCCGGTACGTACCCGAGTCCCCGCCGGGCGCGCTGAAACGGGGCCAGCCGAGTGATGTCGATTCCGTTGAGCAGCAGTTGGCCGGTCGCACGTGGCATCAGGCCCATCGCCGCACGCAACAGCGAAGTCTTTCCAGCACCGTTGCGGCCGATCAGTGCAACCACTTCGCCCGGCGCTACGGCAAGGCTGACGTTCGTAATGACCTGCGCGCCACCGTACCAGGCTGAAACTCCTTTCAGTTCGAAAGTGGCACGTGTACGAGCGTCCGATACGACGCTCACTCAGCATCCCCGAGATACACACGCTGCACATCGGCGTTGGCACGGACAGCCTGGGGTAAGCAGTCAGCAATCAACCTGCCCTGCGATAGAACCAGCACGCGGCGCGCGAAACCAAACACAACATCCATGCTGTGCTCGGTAAACAAGACCGCCATGTTGCCAACGCTGGCGATCCCAACGACCAACTGCATCAGAGCTTGCCGCTCCTCCGGCGCCATGCCGGCGGTCGGCTCGTCCATCAGTAACAAGCGCGGTCTTGCCGCCAGCGCCAGCGCCAGTTCAAGGCGCTTTGCGTCACCGTAGGCAAGATTTGCAGCAGCGCTTGACGCACGCGACTGCAGGCCCACTTGCGCGAGCAAGGCATGAGCGGTGTCCGCATGCAGGTTCCACAGCAGATCCTTAACGCCGAGCGTTTCGCCCGCCGCGGCAACCAGCGCGAGCTGCAGGTTTTGTAGCGCGGTCATCGTGCCAAAAATCTGCGCCACCTGAAACGTGCGCCCGATGCCAAACCGTGCGCGCCTGGCGGCCGCAATGCCTCCAAGCGGTTGTCCGTCGAACAGAACGCGTCCACCATCGGGAACCAACTGACCGTCGATCAAATTGAACAACGTCGATTTGCCGGCGCCATTGGGCCCAATTAACGCGGCAACTTCCCCGGGAGCGATTTCAAATGTCACGCCATCGACTGCCTTCACCCCGCCAAAACTTTTCCGAAGGTGCTGGACACTCAATGAGCCTGCCTTCGAACCCGACGGCGAACTCTGCGGCACACTCATTACGTGCGAACAAAGCGACGACGAACAAAGCCCACAATGCCCTCGGGAAAAGCGACGGCCAACAAAACGATCGCAAGGCCCAGCAACAGCCGCCAGTGATCGGTCAACCGAGTCAGTTCGGTCGACAGTCCGTGATAGGCAATGGCGCCCACTACCGGGCCGACCAGTGTCTGCACCCCACCCAGAAGAACTGTAATCAACGCGTCGACTGAGACCGGAACAGATAGCGTGGTCGGAAACACTGAGCCTTTGTGAAAAGCCTGCAGAGCGCCCGCGACGCCGGCGAACGTCGCACCGGTAGCAAATGCAAGCCAGCGAACTTGCCGTGCGTCGATGCCGATCGCCTCGGCGCGCAGCTCGCTGTCACGCGTGGCGCGCAGCGCGAAGCCGAAAGGCGATAGCGCAAGCCGGCGCAGCGCAAAGAGAGAGGCCACCACGAGCGCCAGCGTTGCAAGGTAGTACGTCAGCGGCGATGCCAGTGACGCGGGAAGAACCGTCCATAGCCCAAGCACGCCGTTGTCGCCGCCTGTTAGATCAACCCACTGAACCGCGGTCGACCAAAGAACTTGCGCAAAAGCCAGCGTCAGCATCGCGGCGTAAACACCTTTTGATCGCAATACGATCTTGCCCACCAACAACGCCGCGACACCGGCCAACAGCGGAGCCAGCAGCAAAGCGGCGACAAACGGCGCAGACAGGTACTTCACCGCAAGCGCGACTGCGTAGGCGCCGATTCCATAGAACGCTGCGTGGCCGAACGACACGATTCCACCAAGGCCCATGCCGAAATGGAGGCTCGCAGCGAGCAGCGCTGCAATCGCTATTTCAGTTGCCAGCACCGCTGCATAATCGCCAAATAAAGACGGCAGCACCGCTATTGCAGTCAGTGCCACTAGGCCGAGCACTCGCCAGTGATTTGCCAGCGGCACAAAAGGCGCATGCCCACGCATGTGCGATGCAGTGCTTGAAGGTGCGCGTCCCAGCAGACCGTACGGGCGCACGGCCAGAACAAAGGCCATAACGAGGAAAACCAAGACCAGCGTCGATTGCGGAAACCACCACGTGCCCAGGGCATGCAGCATTCCAATCAGCATCGCCGCCCAGAACGCCCCCGTTACCGAGCCAAGACCACCGACGACTACGACTACAAAGGCCTCGATCAGAATCGCGAGATCCATTTGCAGGTTGACCGTTTCACGCGGTATCTGTAGCGCCCCCGCGAGCCCGGCCAGAAACGCGCCCAGCGCAACCACCGAAGTAAAAAGCATCGGCTCGTTGAGCCCTAGAGCACCGGCTGTTTCGCGATCCTGCGCTGCCGCCCGAACCCATAGACCCCAACGAGTGCGTGTGATCGTGAACCAAAGCATTGCGTACACGGCCGGTCCGACTGCCATCACGAACAGCGAATATTGCGGCACCCATGCGCCTGCGATTTCAACGCTGCCTTTCAGACCTGGCGCACGTGGCGCAAAGAGCTCGTCGGGGCCCCAGATCGCGAGTGCGAGATCCTGCAGGATCAAAACCACACCGAACGTAGCGAGCAACTGAAAGACCTCGGATGATCGATAGATACGCCGAAGCAGTACGACTTCTATCAGTGCTCCGAGCAGAGCCACCATGGCGGCTGCGAGTAGCAAGCCACCGAAGAAATTGACCGGCGTCGATGCCAGGCTTGTCGTGATCGAATAGGCGATGTACGCGCCGATCATGTACAGCGATCCGTGCGCGAAATTGACGATGCGCGTGACGCCGAAGATCAGCGTCAAGCCGGCACTCACCAGGAAGAGTGTCGAGCCGTATGCGAGGCCAGTCGTCGCCTGCGCGAGAACCAGGTCCATGGATGCGGCTTCGCCGCCTACGATGCGCGCGACTGCAAAACGCTATTGAAAGCGGCGCATCGAGCGGCCGGATAGAGCGGCAGACTCGTCATTACTACCTGCGCGCTTCACTGGGCCGCATTTTCACGACCTCGCTGTCCAGCGGCAGATACTTGCCGCCATCGGCGTAGCGCCAGTCTGCCATGACGCCCTTGCCGTCACGGACATCGAGCTTGCCTACGTAAGCGCCCATCGTCGATTGATGATCAATGGCACGGAACTGCGCCGGACCAAATGGCGTCGACCACTGCAGCGTCCGCAAAGCGGCAATCAGCTTTTCGGTATCGACCGTTTTTGCTTTTCTGATTGCCTCGAAGATCGCCGTGAATGCAGAGTAGCCAACCACGGACCCTAGCCGCGGGTAGTCGCTGTAGCGCTTGTAATACGAGTTAAAAAATTTCGCGTGCTCGGGCGTTGAGATCTGGCTCCACGGATAGCCAGTGACGATCCAGCCTTTTGGCGTTTCGTCCTTTAAAACATCGAGATATTCGGGCTCACCCGAAAGCAGACTGACCACCGGCACACGCGGAAACAGGCCGCGCTGATTGCCCTCGCGAACCAAGCGCGGCAAGTCGGCGCCGAAGGTCACATTGAAAACAGCGTCGGGACGCGCGGCGATGATGGCCTGAACGGTGCTTGCCGCTTCGAGCTTGCCGAGCGCGGGCCACTGCTCGGCAACGAATTCGACATCGGGTCGCTTCGCCTTGAGCAACTGTTTGAAGTTTGCGACCGCCGACTGACCGTACTCGTAATTGGGCGCAATGATGGCCCAGCGTTTTGCCGGCAGCCGAATCGCTTCCTCCACGAGCATTGCGCACTGCATGTAGGTGCTCGGGCGCAGCCGAAACGTGTAACGGTTGCCCTTCTCCCATACCAGCGCGTCGGTTAGCGGCTCCGCTGCGACGAACAACACGCGGTTCCGCAGCGCAAAGTCAGAAACCGCCAGGCCGACGTTGGACAAGAACGTGCCAGCAAGCACGGCCACCTTCTCATTCGACATCAACTCAGTCGCGTGGCGAGTCGCGTCCTCGGGTTTGCCGGCGTCATCGCGTGAAATGACCTCGACCTTGCGGCCAAGCAATCCTCCCGATGTATTGATTTCATCGACTGCGAGCTGCCACCCCATCCGATACGGAACGGTGAACTGCGGAATCGTCGAGTAGCTGTTGATTTCGCCGATGCGAATCGCAGAGGCTTGCGCATGTGTGCGAGACCCCAGCGCCCCTGCGGTCCCCGCGACTGCAGAAGCAACTAGAAGCTGGCGGCGGGTCGTCATGGCAAGTGTCTCAGTCAGGTAAAAATTGGAATAGCGACGCTAGAATAGCGGTTTGTGCGTTGCAAGCAACGCTGCCGCGGAGCCAATGGATGACGCACGTCGTCGTCGAATCATGCATCAAGTGCAAGTACACGGATTGCGTCGACGTGTGTCCGGTGGACTGCTTTAGAGAAGGTCCGAACATGCTGTCGATCGATCCGGACGAGTGCATCGATTGCGCCGTGTGCATTCCCGAATGTCCGGTCAATGCGATTTATGCCGAAGAAGACGTGCCGGAAGATCAGCGCGATTGGATACCGTTGAACGTCGAGCTGTCGAAAGGATGGCCGTCGATCACGCGGATGAAGCCCCACCCGCCCGACGCGGACGATTGGAAAGACGTGCGCGAGAAGCGTCATTTGCTCGAGCGTTGAGCTTGTATTTCTGAAGGGACTTCGGTGCTCTATCACCTGCATGAGCTGCAGCGTCGCGTTTGGAACCCGCTTTCGGTGTGGGCCCAGGCGGCATCGCAGATGTTTTCCCATCCCTACAGCCCATTTTCTTACACGCCCGTGTCCCGGCGGCTTGCGGCGGGATATGACCTGCTGCACCGGCTCGGCAAGGACTACGCGAAGCCTGCATTCGGATTGACCTCAACCGCCATCGGCGGCGTCGAGGTGCCAGTCGTCGAAGAGGTCGAGTTGAGCAAGCCGTTTTGCCGATTGCTGCACTTCAAGCGCGCTTTCGAAACGACCTCACGAAAACGAGCCGCGGATCCGACCGTATTAATTGTCGCGCCTTTATCGGGCCACCATGCGACGCTGTTACGCGACACGGTTCGCACGCTGCTGCCGGATCATGACGTCTATGTCACCGACTGGATCAGCGCACGCATGGTGCCGATCGCGGCGGGGCCATTTCATCTGGACGACTACATCGACTATGTAATCGAGTTCGTGCAGGCGCTGGGCCCCGACGTTCACGTGATTTCGGTCTGTCAGCCCACGGTACCC
>JACCYC010000227.1 GCA_013696665.1 Burkholderiaceae bacterium
GGCTGACGCCGTTCGAATCGGCGCTCGATATCGAGCGTGACTATCAACGCGAGCTCGGCCTGTCGAACGACTATCGCGAAGGGGTCGCTGCTTTCATGCAAAAGCGTACGCCCGTATTTACGGGCAAGTGATGAACGACGCAGTGAAAATTGTGCGCCAAGAATCGGTCGGCCCGAGCTTGCCAAACGGGCAGGCGATTGCCGAGGCGGTGCGCGATCGAATGTTCGCTGACGACGTTGCATCACAGGGCCTTGGCATGCGCGTCGATAAAGTGGGGCCCGGATACTCAAAGCTGTCAATGACGGTTCGGCCCGACATGTTGAACGGCTTTAAAACGTGTCATGGCGGCTTCATTGCAACGCTCGCGGATTCTGCGTTTGCGTTTGCCTGTAATAGTCACAACGAAGTGACCGTCGCATCCGGCATCGTGGTGGATTTTCTGGCACCGGTGTACGAGGGCGATGCGCTACAGGCCGAGTGTCGCGAGGTCGCGCTGACCGGCCGCACAGGTCTCTACGACATCACGGTTACCAACCAGCACGGCAAGGCGGTGGTGGTGATGCGGGGCCGCTCGCACACGATGAAGGGCAAAGCGGTGGTTGAGTTGTGATGACAAGCGATCTCGAGCCGATCGAACACGCAAGCCACGCCGAGCTGCAGGCATTGCAGCTTGAGCGCTTGCGCTGGTCGCTCGCCCATGCTTACGAAAACGTGCCGCACTATCGAGCGAAGTTCGATGCGGCACGCGTGCACCCGTCAGACATCAAGTCGCTGGCGGACCTGTGCAGGTTTCCTTTCACCACCAAGCACGATTTGCGCGATACGTATCCGTTTGGCATGTTCGCGGTGCCGCAAGAAAAAATCGTACGCGTCCATGCCTCGAGCGGCACCACGGGTAAGCCGACGGTGGTGGGATATACGGCAAAGGACATCGACACATGGGCCACTGTGATGGCGCGTTCGATCCGCGCCGCGGGCGGCCGGCGTGGCGACATTGTTCATGTTGCCTACGGTTACGGGCTTTTCACGGGCGGGCTTGGCGCGCATTACGGCGCAGAGAAGCTCGGTTGCACCGTGATTCCGATGTCTGGCGGCATGACCGAGCGTCAGGTCCAGCTGATCACCGACTTCAAGCCCAAGATCATCATGGTGACGCCCTCGTACATGCTGGCGATCGTCGAGGAGATGCAGAAGCAGGGCGTCGATCCAAAAACATGTTCGCTGAAGATCGGAATCTTCGGCGCCGAACCGTGGACTGCAGCCATGCGTGCTGCAATCGAGAGCAAAACATCGCTCGATGCCATCGACATCTACGGGCTGTCGGAAATCATCGGGCCCGGCGTCGCGCAGGAGTGCATCGAGACCAAGGATGGGCTCACGGTCTGGGAAGATCATTTTTATCCCGAGATCATTGATCCGGACACCGGCGAAGTGTTGCCTGAGGGTGAACAAGGCGAGCTCGTCTTCACGTCGCTGACAAAGGAAGCGCTGCCCATGATTCGTTACCGCACGCGCGACTTGACGCGGCTGCTGCCGCCGACGGCGCGCAGCATGCGGCGCATCGAGAAAATCACCGGACGATCCGACGACATGCTGATCATTCGCGGCGTCAACTTATTCCCGACACAGATCGAAGAGCTCATCTTGAAGCAGCCGGAACTTGAACCGCACTACACACTGGAAGTCACGCGGCCGGTGCACCTCGATGAATTGACGGTGCACGTCGAGATGGGATCGCAACTGGCAAACGGAAGCCAAGACGCGCGCCACGCCGCAGCACAAAAGCTTGAGCAGGCAATCAAAGCCTATGTCGGACTTTCGGCAAGCGCGCGCCTGGCATCGCCGCTTGCTATCGAGCGCTCGACGGGCAAAGCCAAGCGCATCGTTGATCGACGGGCAAAGGAGTAGGCATGTACACGCAAGCGATGGATATTCCGTCCGGTGACCGCGAAGCTTCAGAGAACAGCGACGCCGCGTACGAAGCGGAATTCGACGCCAAGCTGGCACGTGGCGACTTCATCGAACCGAAAGACTGGATGCCCGAGCGGTATCGCAAGACATTGATCCGGCAGATCAGCCAGCACGCACACTCGGAAATCGTCGGCATGCTGCCGGAAGGTGGCTGGATCACGCGTGCGCCCACGCTGGAACGAAAGTGCATCCTGCTGGCAAAAGTGCAGGATGAAGCCGGTCACGGCATGTACCTGTACTCGGCCGCCGAAACGCTCGGTGTGTCGCGCGATGAGTTGATCGAGGCGTTGCATTCCGGCAAGGCCAAGTATTCGTCGATCTTCAATTATCCAACCAAGACGTGGGCTGATATCGGCGTGGTCGGCTGGCTGGTGGATGGTGCGGCCATCATGAACCAGATTCCGCTGACGCGTTGCTCGTACGGGCCGTATGCGCGCGCGATGGTTCGCGTGTGCAAGGAAGAATCGTTTCACCAACGACAGGGTTACGACTTGTTGCTGACGCTGATGAAAGGCTCGACAGATCAGCGCGCAATGGTTCAGGACGCCGTTAATCGCTGGTGGTGGCCGTCGCTGATGATGTTTGGTCCGCACGACAGCGAGTCGACCAACAGCGGCGATTCAATGAAGTGGGGAATCAAGCGCATCAGCAATGATGACCTGCGGCAGAAGTTCGTCGATGCGACCGTGCCGCAGGCAAAGCTGCTGGGCGTCGAGCTGCCCGATCCCGATCTGAAATGGAATCCGGCGCGCGGCGAAGCGGGGCACTGGGATTTCGGTCCGATCGACTGGAGCGAGTTCTGGAGCGTCGTCAATGGCCATGGCGAGTGCAACGCCGAGCGCTTGGCGGATCGCATCAAGGCCTGGGACGACGGTGCGTGGGTACGCGAAGCCGCATTGGCACACACGCAAAAGCGGCGGCATCGCGATTGCGTCGCCGCATGAACGCACCCGTGAATCACAAAGAGTGGCCGCTGTGGGAAGTGTTCATTCGCAGCCGTAACGGCCTCGATCACAAGCATTGCGGCAGCCTCCACGCGGTCGATGCGGCGATGGCGCTGAAGAACGCGCGCGACGTGTTCACCCGGCGCATGGAGGGCGTCAGCGTTTGGGTAGTCCGTGCCGACGACATCGTTGCCAGTGATCCCGACGTCAAGCCGGAAATGTTTGACCCGGCGGCCGACAAGATCTACCGGCATCCGACGTTTTATACGTTGCCCGACGAAGTCAACCACATGTGACGCAGCAGTGAACACGCTTACCGCACCGGTCAGCGCAGCCCACCTCAACTACCTGCTGCGCATTGCTGATTCATCGTTGATTCTGGGGCACCGGCTTTCCGAGTGGTGCGGCCACGGTCCGGTGATCGAAGAAGACATTGCGTTGACCAACGTCGCCCTTGATCTGATTGGTCAG
>JACCYC010000242.1 GCA_013696665.1 Burkholderiaceae bacterium
AAACCCTGCTGACGTACAACGAGAAGTTCGAGCTTGTGCCCCAACTTGCGACGAGCTGGAGCCGTGACGGCAACCTGTTGTGGAAATTCGATCTGCGCAAGGGAGTGAAGTTTCACGATGGCACACCGTTCACCGCCGAGGATGTCGTGTACTCGATTCAGCGCGCGATGGCGCCGACCTCGAATTTCCGCGTGTACACAACAGGCATCCAGGGCGCCCGCGCGATCGACGAAACCACGGTGCTCATTTACACCACAGTTCCCAATCCGGTGCTGCTGCGCCAGATGACCGAGTTGCGCATCATGAGCAAGGCCTGGTCGGAGAAGAACAAGGTGACGCAGCCGCAGAACTTCGTCCAGAAGGAAGAAACGTTTGCCGCGCGCAACGCCAACGGCACCGGACCCTACATGTTGAAGTCGCGCGAGGTCGACGTGCGCACGGTGTTCGTCAAGAATCCGAACTGGTGGAACGCCAGCAACAAAGGCAATGTCACCGAGATCATTTACACACCGGTGAAGTCTGAGTCGACGCGCACCGCGGCGTTGCTGTCGGGCGAGCTTGATTTTGTCCTTGACCCGGCGCCTCAGGACATTGCGCGGCTGAAGCAGAACTCGGCGATCAAGGTCGTCGAAGGTGCCGAGAACCGCACGATTTTCATCGGGTTCGACCAGATGCGCGATGAGCTTCAGTACTCAAGCGTCAAGGGGAAAAATCCGTTCAAAGACCTGCGTGTGCGGCAGGCGCTTTATCACGCCGTGGACATCGAAGGCATCAAGCGCGCGGTGATGCGCGGGTTAAGCGACCCGACCGGTTCCATCATTCAACGCGCAGTCAATGGCTGGACCAAGGAATCGCACGAGCGTCTGCCCTTCAACCTCGACACCGCGAAGAAGCTGATGGCCGAAGCGGGTTACCCAAACGGCTTCGAGTTCACCCTCGACTGTCCGAACAACCGCTACATCAACGATGAAGACATCTGCCGGGCGCTGGCTAGCATGTGGGCCAAGATCGGCATGAAGGTCAACGTCAACTCGATGCCGCGTTCGACCTACTTTCCGAAAATTCAGAAGTTCGACACGTCGGCGTATCTGTTGGGCTGGGGTGTGCCGACCTTCGACGCTCTGTATTCGCTGCAATCGCTGGCGACCACCGGGGGCAAGGAAGGCGACGGCAACTTCAATCTCGGCCGCGTCAGCAACCCCGCATTCGACAAGCTGGTCACTGCAATGAAGAGCGAAGTCGATCAGAAAAAGCGCAATCAGTTGATCGCCGACGCGCTGGCCTTGCACAGCAAGGAAGTGATGCACATTCCGCTGCACAACCAGGTTATTCCGTGGGCAATGCGCAAGAACGTCACAGTGGTGCATCGCGCTGATAATCGGCTCGAGGCATCGTGGGTCAGAATCGATTGACGCTGAACAGCTCAGTGGGCGGGCCGGAGTTTTTTACATCCGGCCCGTTTTTCGTTCCCCGGTATATTTCCTGCGAATGACAGCCCGTCTATCGCTTCCGAGCTGATGCTCGCGTTCATTGTTCGGCGCTTGTTGCAGGCGATCCTGGTCATGCTGACCGTCGCGTTGATCGCTTTTCTGCTGTTTCAGTACGTGGGCGATCCCGTCTCGCAGATGCTGGGCCAGGATGCTACGCCCGAAGATCGCGCGCGCCTGCGCACCGATCTGGGCCTCGACCAGCCTTTCTATGTTCAGTTTGTGCACTTCGTCGGCAACGCGATTCAGGGTGACTTCGGCATTAGCCTCCGGCAAGGCCGCGCTGTGTCGACGCTGATCAGGGAGCGCTTGCCCGCGACGCTCGAGCTCGCGTTTGCCGCCGCGATTATTGCGATCGTCGTGGGCATCCCGATGGGGGTTTACACCGCTCTGCGACGAGACTCATGGCTGTCGCATCTTTTGCTTGCTGTTTCGTTGATCGGCATTTCCCTTCCGACCTTTTTGATCGGGATTTTGCTGATCCTCGTGTTTGCCGTGATGTTGGGGTGGCTACCTTCGTATGGACGAGGCGATACCGTTCTGCTGGGGTGGTGGAGCACCGGATTTCTGACGACGACCGGCTGGAAGCATCTGATCCTTCCAGCGATCACATTGTGTTTGTTTCAGCTCACGTTGATCATGCGGCTGGTGAGATCCGAGATGATGGAAGTGCTGCGCACCGATTACATCAAGTTCGCACGTGCGAGGGGGCTCACCGATCGCGCGGTCCATTTCGGTCACGCTCTGAAGAACACGCTGGTGCCGGTGATTACGATCACGGGGCTGCAGCTGGGCGGGATCATTGCGTTCGCCATCGTGACCGAAACCGTGTTTCAGTGGCCGGGCATGGGGCTGCTCTTCATCCAGTCGGTCCAGTTTGCCGACATCCCGGTGATGGCAGCCTACTTGTGCCTGATCGCATTGGTGTTCGTGCTGATCAATCTTATTGTCGATTTGCTGTACTTTGCTGTTGATCCGCGACTGCGCATTGATCGTGCCGTCGCGGCGCACTGACCATGGCAAGCCTCCCCGCTCACTTCTTTCGCTCGGTCCGAAGCCGGCGCTCATCGCCCTCCGGGCGGCCGCACAGGTACTGAATGGGCACGTACCTCGGATTGGCGCTGCGTGGCCCTCTGGCCGCTATCTTTCCGCACCACGAGTCGCTGACCGCGTTGCGGCGTGACCTGCATGCGCATCCGGAAATTGGGTTTGAAGAGCACCGCACGTCTGCGCTGGTTGCCGAGCGCATGCGCCAGAACGGAATCGAAGTGCATACGGGTGTTGGCAAAACGGGCGTGGTCGGCGTGATCCGCGGCAGAGCGTCCGCGTCAGGCCGCTCGATCGCGTTGCGTGCCGACATGGATGCCTTGCCGATCGTCGAAGAAAACGAGTTCGCGTATCGATCGACCAAGCCGGGATTGATGCACGGATGCGGCCATGACGGCCACACCACGATGTTGATCGGCGCCGCCGAATATTTGGCGAGCACGCGGCAGTTTGACGGCACTGTGTATCTGATCTTCCAGCCTGGCGAGGAGGGTT
>JACCYC010000270.1 GCA_013696665.1 Burkholderiaceae bacterium
CGCACGCATGGTGCCGATCGCGGCGGGGCCATTTCATCTGGACGACTACATCGACTATGTAATCGAGTTCGTGCAGGCGCTGGGCCCCGACGTTCACGTGATTTCGGTCTGTCAGCCCACGGTACCCGTGCTTGCCGCAATTTCCTTGATGGCGAGCAATCAGGATCCGAAGCTGCCGAAAACAATGACAATGATGGGGGGGCCGATCGATCCGCGTCGCAACCCGACCGTGGTCAACGCGTTGGCGATGCGAAAGAGCCTAAAGTGGTTTGAGAATAATGTCATCTTCAAGGTGCCGGCAGCGTACCCAGGCTACCTGCGCAGCGTGTACCCGGGGTTTCTGCAGCACGCTGGATTTGTCGCCATGAATCCCGATAGGCATCTGAAATCCCATTGGGATTACTACCTCGATTTGGTCAAAGGCGATCAGGTCGAAGACGTCGAAGACCATCGCGAGTTCTACGACGAATACAACGCCGTGATCGATCTGCCCGCCGAGTATTACCTCGACACAATCCGGATCGTCTTCAAGGAGCATCTGCTGCCCGACGGCAAGTGGCGGGTCCGTGGGCAACTTGTGAAGCCGCAGGACATTCGCTCGGTCGCACTGTTCACGATTGAGGGCGAGCTCGACGATATCTCGGGCAGCGGTCAGACACAGGCCGCGCACGAACTGTGTACGCACATCCCGAAGTCGAAGAAGCGCCACCTGACCGCAGCACGCGCGGGGCATTACGGAATTTTTAGCGGACGCCGTTGGCGCGGAAAAATTGCGCCCGAGATCGCCAAGTTCATTCGCGCCAACGCCTAGAGACGGACGCGGTGTCTTTGTCCAATCGAATCGACGCCCTGTTGCCGCAAACACAGTGCACGAAGTGCGGCTACGAAGGCTGCCGTCCCTATGCAGAAGCGATCGCGGCCGGCGAGGCCGACATCGATCAGTGCCCCCCGGGGGGCGCGGCCGGCATCGAAGCCCTCGCGCAGTTGCTGCAGCGAGCACCGCTGCCGCTCAATCCTGCCAACGGCATCGAACGCCCGTTGACGGTTGCCGTTATCGACGAGAGCCGATGCATCGGCTGCACGCTGTGCATCCCCGCCTGTCCGGTGGACGCGATCCTGGGCAGCGCAAAGCGGATGCATTCGGTGATCGCATCGCACTGCACCGGATGCGACTTGTGCCTGCCCCCCTGCCCGATGGATTGCATTTCAATGGTTCCGGTGACGCCCACCCGCGCGTGGACCGGGCCAGATCGAGACGCTGCGCGCGCACGCCATGACGCGCGCCGCGAACGCCTTCACTTGGCAACCGTACCTCGGCCGCTACAGACTACCCACGACCAGCGATCCGCCGCGGTAGCTGCCGCAAGCGCGCGAGCGCAGCAGCGGCGCAGTACGGCGCGGCAATGAATCCGGCGAAGCGGCGTGCGATTTACGAAACACTCAGGGCGCTGAATCCCAATCCGACGACGGAGCTTTTGTTCACAACTCCTTTCGAGCTGCTGGTCTCAGTCGTGCTGTCCGCGCAGGCAACCGACAAGGGGGTGAATGTCGCCACACGCGTGCTGTTCAAGGTTGCGAACACCCCGCGAGCGCTGCTCAAGCTGGGTGAAGCAAAGCTGTCCGGCCACATCCACTCGACCGGCTTCTATCGGGCGAAGGCGCGCAACGTCATCAAACTCTCGCAGGCTCTGATCGACCAACACGGAGGCGAAGTCCCGCGCGACCGTGAAGCCCTCGAAGCGCTGCCCGGCGTCGGACGAAAGACAGCGAACGTCGTGCTGAACACGGTGTTCGGCGAGCCGACGATTGCGGTCGATACGCACGTGTTCCGCGTCGGTAACCGCACGAATCTGGCTCCGGGCAATGACCCTGACGAAGTCGAGCGCCGCTTGTTGAAGTTCACGCCTGACGAGTTCAAGACCAACGCACATCACTGGCTGATACTGCACGGCCGCTATACCTGTAAAGCGCGACTGCCGGAATGCTGGCGCTGCCCGATCGCGCAGTGGTGCGAATATCGGCACAAGACGCCGGCCCCATAGCGAGAATGATGTTCAGTCCGTCGAAGGACGATGTCCGCCGATTCTTCTGCGGTACATGGCGCAAGCACCACGACGGGGCCGTGCTGTCACCGCTGGAAGCGGTTGTGCTCGACTGGATGCTGAAGCATCCCGAATACCACGGCGACTTCGATGATGTGGACACTGCGCTCGCGCGCGAGTACTCGGTTGATGACGGCCGCACCAATCCGTTTTTGCACATGTCGATGCACTTGGCGATCGCGGAGCAACTTTCGATCGACCAACCGCCCGGCATCCGGGCCGTATTCCGGCAAATTGTCGCGCGACGCGGCGACGAGCACGCAGCGATGCACGAAGTAATGGAATGCCTCGGTGAAACGGTATGGAGCGCGCAGCGCGCGGGTCAAGCGTTGCCAGCCGACGAAATGAGCGCGCGCTATCTGGACTGCCTGAAGCGCCGTGCCGGCGAAGCCTAGCGATGAGTGCCAGGCCGCTCCAAGGTCATTGCGTCCCCGGGGGCGCAACGACGACCGGGAGCGAACACATCAACGCGTCTGATTGCTCAGAGGTCCCGGCAACGCGGAAAGATAAGCCGACACGTTGCGAATATCGTCACGCGTCAGCGGTTTCGCGATGCCATTCATGATTGGATTCTTGCGGGCGCCGCTTTTGTAATCGCGCAGCACCTTTTCGAGGTAGTCCTGATACTGGCCGGCGAGCGTCGGATAAGTTGGGTCGATCGCCGTCACGAAATCCTTGCCGTGGCACGCCGCGCATTGCTGCTGCGCCAGTTCGAGACCTTTCTTTGCGTCCTGTGCAGCAGCCGGCACGATGACCGCCATCATCACACCCGCAAGCAACGTACGCTTCATCTTGTCGGCGCTCATTTGGCCGACGCCGAGATCACCGCGTTTCCGCGCGCCGCGTAATAGGCAGCCAGCGCCGAAATCTGCGCGTCCGTCAGTCCCTTGGCCACCGCCATCATCGATGGGTGATTGCGGGCGCCCTGCCGGTACGCCTTCAATGCCGCTTCGATGTACTGCTGGCTTTGGCCGCCGATCCTCGGCACGCGATAGACATACGGAAACGAAGCCTGGTAGCCAGGGATCGAATGACAGCCGATGCACATCGACACCGGCACTTCGGCGCCCGCATTCGGTTTAACCTTGTTTTCCTGCGCCGCCGCCGGCTGCGCGACAGCGGCCGCCAGCAGCAATAAAAGAAGCTTCATCTCGTCTCAATGATCGGCATGTGCTAAGCAGCGGCGATTGTAGCGGCAGTTGGCCGGCCAGCAGCTCGGCACCGCCGGTGCGTATACTCGATTTACCCGCCTAGCCCTCGCTTCTTTTCCAATGGTGCGCTTCGAAGGGTCCGACACCTACGTCGCGACCGATGATTTAAAGCTTGCGGTCAACGCCGCACTGATTTTGCAACGGCCGCTGCTGATCAAGGGCGAGCCGGGCACGGGCAAAACGATGTTGGCCGAAGAAGTGGCGCGTGCGCTCGGTATGCCGTTGCTGGCGTGGCACATCAAGTCGACCACCAAGGCACAGCAAGGTCTGTACGAATACGACGCAGTATCGCGCCTGCGCGACTCGCAGCTCGGCGACACGCGCGTAAAGGATATTGGCAACTACATCGTCAAGGGCGTTCTGTGGCAGGCCTTCGACGCCGAGCAGCAAACCGTGCTGCTGATTGACGAAATCGACAAGGCCGATATCGAATTCCCGAACGATCTTCTGCGCGAGCTCGATCGAATGGAGTTTTTCGTTTACGAAACCCGGCAGACGGTACAGGCGAAACACCGGCCATTAGTGGTGATCACGTCCAACAACGAAAAAGAGCTTCCCGACGCATTTCTGCGCCGCTGCTTTTTTCACTACATCAAGTTTCCCGACAAGGAAACGATGCGGACGATCGTCGACGTTCACTTCCCTAAGCTGCGCAAGGAGCTGCTTCAAAACGCACTCGCCGTTTTCTTCGGCACGCGCGATCTTCCTGGTCTCAAGAAGAAGCCTTCGACGTCCGAACTGCTCGACTGGCTCAAACTGCTGGTCGCCGAGCAGATTCCAGCGGAAGCCCTGCGCTCGAAAGACGACAAGCTGGTGGTGCCGCCGCTCGCAGGAGCTTTACTGAAGAACGAGCAGGATATGCATCTCTTCGAACGGCTCGTCTTCATGGCGCGCCAGAATCGCTGATGCTCGATGTGCGGCCGATCACGCTGGAGGGATGCGGCGTTCGGCTCGAACCCTTGCAGTTGGAGCACCAAAGCGCTCTTGCAGCAGCAGCCGCTGATGGTGAACTCTGGAAACTCTGGTTCACCTCAGTGCCGGAGCCCACCGACACGCGCACTTACATCGACGCGGCACTCGAGGGGCAACGCGCCAAACACATGCTCGCGTGGGCGGTGCGCGAGTTATCCGATAACCGGATCGTGGGCAGCACGCGCTACCACGACATCGTGCCAGCCGCCGACCGCGTTGAGATCGGCTACACGTGGTATTCGAGCAGCCACCAGCGGAGTCACGTAAACACCGCTTGCAAGCTGCTGTTAATGACGCACGCGTTCGATGCGCTCCATTGCCGGGTCGTCGGTCTACGTACTGACAACTTCAACTTTGTTTCGCAGCGCGCCATCGAAGCTCTTGGCGCGAAAAAGGACGGCGTAATTCGCCATCATCATCCGCGCCGGGACGGCAGTGTGCGAGACACGGTGCTCTACAGCATTCTTGCGAGCGAATGGCCGGATGTGCGCCGTCACCTGCAGCAGCGCCTCGAACGCCATGCTGATTGACTTCTTTTTTCACCTGCGCCAGGCAAAGCTCAAGGTTTCGATCAGCGAGCTGCTGACGCTGCTCGAAGCACTAAAGCGCGGCGTCGTCGGCCCGTCAATCGACGATTTTTATTACTTGTCACGTTCAGCGCTGGTCAAAGACGAGACGCAGTTCGACCGCTTCGATCGCGCTTTCGGCGAGTACTTCCGAGGCGTTCAGACTGCAATCGATTTCACGAAAGACATTCCGGACGCTTGGTTTAAGGAAATGCTGGAACGCACCTTTTCGCCGGAAGAGATCGCGAAACTCGAAAAGCTCGGCTGGGACAAACTGATGGACGAGTTTCGCAAACGGCTCGATGAGCAGGACGGCGCGCAACACGGCGGCAACAAATGGATCGGTTCGGGCGGTACGTCACCATTCGGACACGGCGGCGCGCACCCTGAAGGAATCCGTGTCGGAGGCCCTTCGCAGAAAGCTAGATCCATGGGCGGCAAGTCTGCAGTCAAAGTTTGGGAGATGCGCGGCTACCGCGACTATGACGATTCGGTCGAGATCGGCACGCGCAACGTCAAGGTCGCGTTACGCCGCCTGCGCCGCTTTGCCCGCGAAGGCGCCGAACTCGAACTCGACATGCATGACACGATCGCCTCGACCGCCAAGAACGCGGGCTGGCTCGACCTGAAGCTCGTGCCCGAGCGGCACAACACGGTCAAGGTGTTGATGCTCCTCGATGTCGGCGGCACGATGGATGAGCACGTTCGTCGCACCGAGGAACTCTTCAGCGCTGCGAAAAGCGAGTTCAAGCATCTTGAGTTCTACTACTTTCATAATTGCGTTTACGAATTTTTATGGCGTAACAACCGGCGCCGTTATACCGAGCGCTTTGCAACCTGGGATGTGCTGCGCAAGTATCCGCACGACTGGAAGCTGATCATCGTCGGCGATGCAACGATGAGCCCCTATGAGGTGCTACAGCCCGGAGGATCAGTCGAGTACAACAGCGAAGAGGCCGGCGCAGTGTGGCTGCAGCGGCTGTTCGCAACTTATCCGAAATCGGTGTGGCTCAACCCCGAGCCTGAACAGCTCTGGCAGTATCGACAATCGATTTCGTTGATTCGGCAAATCGCCGGCGGCAAGATGTTTCCGATGACACTCGACGGATTGACGCGAGCGATGCGGCAGCTGACGAAGTAGACCTGATTCTTCTAGACAAGCGATTGTGTTGGACCGATCTGGATTGACGAAGTGTTGCAGCGCCTACCCACCCGAGCGAGGGCCCATGATCAATACAACGCCGATGCATCGAATCGCAACTTTGGCCACCCTGCCGCTTCTCTGCACCGCCTGTTCCACGCGTCGCACTAAGGGGGAAAAACTCCGGACCCGTTAGGTCGTAAACGGCGGCGCTGCTTTTAGCACCTCATCCATCGTCGTCACGCCGTTTGCGATCTTCTGCGCGCCGGATAAGCGCAGCGATTTGAGCCCGTCGCGCGCGGCCTGCCCGCGCAGCTTGACGATATCGCTTGTCTGCGACACCAGCGCACGCATGGCATCCGTCATCACGAGCATCTCGATCAAGCCGGTGCGCCGCATGTAGCCGGTATTGCGGCATTCGAGACAACCCACCGGCTTGTAGACCTTGTCCGGAATGTTGGACCGCCAGGGATTGACCAGTTCCTTCCATAGAACCGGGTCGATCGGCTCGCCCACGGCCTTGCAATGCGGACACAGCGTGCGGATCAATCGTTGCGCAAGGATGCCAACCAATGTCGCATTGACCAGATAGTTCGGAACGCCCAGCTCAAGCAGCCGCGCGATGGACGAAGCAGCATCGTTTGTGTGCAGCGTCGAAAAGACCAGGTGCCCGGTCAGCGCGGCCTGCACGGCCATGTCGGCCGTTTCCTTGTCGCGAATCTCGCCAACCATGATGATGTCGGG
>JACCYC010000300.1 GCA_013696665.1 Burkholderiaceae bacterium
CCAGGCGGAATCGATCGATCTGGATTTTCTGTGGGAGGTGGCACCGCAGGACGAGTTCGGATTTATGGAACTGGCCCGCGAGTATTTCGGCGCGGCGCCAAGCCCGGTCGATGCTGCCGCTCTGCTGTTGCGTCTGCATAGCGCGCCGATCTATTTTTACCGCAAGGGGCGCGGCCGCTACCGGCCGGCTCCTGCAGAGACTTTGAAGGCTGCTTTGGCCGCAGTCGAGCGAAAGCGCGGACAGGAAGAATTGCGTCAACAGTTTGTCGACGAGTTGAAGGCGGGAGGTGCGCCTGCGGCTATCGCTCAGCAGGCAATCACGCTCGTCATCAAACCAGATCGCAATTCGATTGAATTCAAAGCACTTGAGCACGCATCGGCCGAATTGCAAATGACACCGCTGCGGCTATTGCTGGCGCGCGGAGCAATCGCTTCGCCCTACAAGTGGCACCTGGACAGTTTTCTTGCGCAGAACTTTTCCCACGGAACCGGATTTGGCGCCGATCTGCCCGGACCGCCCGAATCGAGTGCTCTTCCTCGTGCGTCGGCTACAGCATTCTCGATTGACGACAGCGCAACGACCGAGATCGACGACGCATTTTCAGTGCAAGCCCTTGGCGATCGCATGCGAATTGGAATTCACATCGCGGCGCCCGCTATCGCGATAACGCGTGGGCACGCGGTCGATGCCGTTGCGCGGTCGCGAATGTCGACGGTGTATGCGCCTGGACTGAAGTACACGATGTTGCCGGACGCCTGGATCGACGCCTTTTCTCTGAACGAAGGGCGCGACGCCGCGGTGCTTTCGCTGTATGCGGAGATCGATGGCGCGAGCTACGAGGTACTGACGACCGAGTCTCGCGTTGAACGGATCCATATCGAAAGCAATCTTCGTCACGACAGGCTCGACGCGATGATCACCGAGTCGAACATCGAAAGCGGCCACTTCGATTCACCGTTCGCCGAACGGCTGAGCTTGCTTTGGCATTTCGCGCGTCGTCTGCTTGCTCGCCGCGAGCAGGTGCGCGGTCGCCCCGAGCCTGCCGGCCGCGTTGATTATTCAATCGAGCTTGACGGCAGCCATGAGCATGCAAAGGTAAAGATTGGTCAACGACGCCGCGGCGCGCCACTTGACCTGATCGTCGCCGAGCTGATGATTCTTGCCAATAGCGTATGGGGCGGTTGGCTCGCACAGCGCCGGGTTGCCGGCATCTATCGTTCGCAGGCGCTTGGGCGCGTCAAGATGGGCACTGTGCCCGCCCCGCACGATGGAATCGGTGTCGAGCACTACGCCTGGTCAACATCGCCACTGCGCCGCTATGTAGATCTCGTCAATCAGCGCCAGCTAATTGCGTGCGTGCTCGATGCGCCGGTGCCTTATGCGCCGAACGACGCTGAACTGTTCAGCACCGTTTCCGGATTCGAGTCGGCGTATTCCGCCTACGCGGAGTTTCAGCAGAAAATGGAGCGCTACTGGTCGTTCCGGTGGCTGCAACAGGAACGGCAAACCCGAGTCAATGCCACCGTTATCAAAGGCGATGTGCTTCGCGTCGACGGTTTGCCGCTGGTGACGCGGTTGCCCGGTCTACCTGATTTACCGCGAGGTCAGCGCCTTGAGCTCGACGTGGTGGCGATCGACGCGGTCGATCTAACGATGGAAGCGCGCGTCCATCGGGTACTGGCAGCTCAAGCGCCGGTCGGTATCGACGAGGACGACGTAGGCGACGAGATGATCACGACCTCTCCCGAGGGTTTGGACACTGCAACTGAAGCGGTCGAGAGGGCGGATGAACGCGCGGCAGCATTTAACGCAAGTTCCCCTCCGGGCATTGCCGAAGAAGGCGCGTCAAGCCCGAGCAGTTGATCGTGTCTCGGCCGGCGCCGAGACTAGCGCGATCGTGTCACGCAGATCTGGCTGTGTGCTGGCTACAATCGTTGACGATCTTCGCGAGTATCGAAGCAATGGCGCGGTGCAGTCTTGAAGTAAGCAACGCTCGATGGAAGTAGCCGAGTTGGGTCTTGGCGCGCCTGCCTATGGACTTCGATCTCTGCTCGGCGACAAAGTGCTCGTCATGGCAATTACTGTGTCGGTCGGCCTGCATATCACAGCAATGGCGGTCCGATTTGTCGATCCAGAACTTTTTCGCGTGCGTTCGACAGATCCACCGGTCGAAATCATTCTGGTCAACGCCAAAAGTGACAGCGCACCTGGGACTGTTGAAGCACTGGCACAGCACAATCTGGATGGCGGCGGTACAAACGACGCGGGCCGGCGTACGTCGCCGCTGCCTGATAGCTTTGAAATGCGCGATGGCGACTCGCTGGAATCCGCGCGCAGAGCGGTCCAGCTCTTGGAGGAAGAACAGAAAACTCTACTGGCCACGCTAAGCGAATCGTTGCAAGTGCGGCCGACGCCGCTCAAGGAAGCGACCGCCGAACAATCGCAAAGCGGTGGTGAAGAAACAACTGGCGAGCAGCTTAAGCGGGCTCAGGCCGAGATAGCCAAGCAGATTTCTGATTATCAGAAGCGGCCGCGAAAACATCACTTCATGCCGAGCGCTTCGGAGTACCGCTACGCGCGGTATGTTGAAGACTGGCGCGCGCGGGTGGAAAAGGTCGGCAACGAGAATTACCCCAACGATGCCCGAGGTCGTTTTTACGGTGCGCTTCGAATGACCGTCGCGATTCGCAAGGACGGCTCGGTGGCAGATACGCTGATCGAGCAGTCGTCGGGCTCGGCGGTGCTCGACCGTG
>JACCYC010000303.1 GCA_013696665.1 Burkholderiaceae bacterium
TCGTCCCAGTGACTGCGCTCCTTCAGGTCGGCAGCCGCAAACTTCCAGTTCTTCGACGGTTCATCGAGGCGCTCGATAAACCGCTTCTTCTGCTCCTTGCGCGACACGTGCAGAAAGAACTTCAGCACCGTGGTGCCATTGCGCGTTAAGAAGTCTTCGAACGCCGCCATATCGCGCAAACGCTGATCGAAAACATTCTTGCCGATACATTCGGGTGGCAGCTTCTGCGCGCGCAAGATTTCCTCGTGCACTCGAACGATCAGAACTTCTTCGTAATAAGAGCGATTGAAGATGCCAATCCGGCCGCGTTCCGGAAGGTGGCGATAGCACCGCCACAGCCAGTCGTGATCGAGCTCTTCCAAGGAAGGCTGCTTGAAGGTAACGACGTGCACTCCGACTGGATTGACTCCGGTCATTACGTGTTTGATCGTGCTGTCCTTGCCAGCCGCGTCCATGGCCTGAAAGATCAGCAACAGCGAGCGCCGGTCTTGCGCATATAGCTTGTCTTGCTCGGCCGACAGCCACTGCACGCCCGCTTCCAGGCGCGACGCCGCCCCGCCCTTATCGCTCTTCAATCCGCGCGTATCAGATGGGTCAATTGTTTTAAGGCGAAACTTGGCGCCGTCGGTGACCCGGTACGGATCGATCCACCCTGCAAGCTGCTTCAGTATTTCCTGCTTGGAAGGCATGGCGCTTTTTCCTCGTTAGCTGCGTCTTGATACCCGCTCGCGGGTAGCATAACCAATAGCCCGCGAGCGCTTTAAACGGAGAGGCAGCCGATGATCTACACAACGGAGAACATCAGGACCGTGGCCCTACTCGGCCACGGCGGTGCCGGCAAAACCACATTGAGTGAAGCGTTGCTCGCGAGGGCAGGTGCAATTCAGGCACCCGGCAGCGTTGAAAAAGGTACGACCGTCAGCGATTTCGACCCGCTCGAAAAGAGCTTTCAGCATTCGATGCGTACCTCAGCGTTGCATTTAGATCTACCGAATGCGCGGGTCCATATCCTCGATACGCCCGGGTTTCCCGATTTCATTGGCCAGGCGATCGGTGCACTGGATGCTGTTGAGACCGCGGCAATCGTCGTCAATGCTTCGACCGGCATCGAGATGATCACGTTGCGAATGATGGAATGGGCGGCCGAGCGGAAGCTATGCAGAATCATCATCGTCAACAGGATCGATGCGGAAAATGTGGACCTGCCCAAATTGCTGGCGGATCTGCGCAGCACCTTTGGCAATGAAGTTCTTCCGATCAATCTGCCCGCCGCAGATGCCACGAAAGTCGTCGATTGCTTTTTCAACCCTTCGGGCACGGCCGATTTCTCGTCAGTCGCGGAAGCGCATCAGGCGCTGATCGATCAGGTTATCGAGGTCGACGAAGACTTAATGGCTCGCTATCTGGAGCAGGGCCAGGAAATCGAGGCGTCCGAGTTGCACGAGCCTTTCGAGAAAGCGCTGCGCGACGGCCATTTAGTGCCGGTGTGTTTCGTTTCCTCGCGCAATGGCGCCGGTGTTGACGAACTGTTGCAGGTTTTCGACCGTCTGTTGCCCAATCCGACCGAGGGCAACCCGCCGCTTTTCTTCAAGGGTGACTTGGTCGACGGCAAGGGCGCGAACGAATTCAGATCAGAGCCCGACCCGAAGAAGCACGTCCTGGCACACGTGTTCAAGGTGGTCGTCGATCCCTATGTTGGCAAGCTCGGGATTTTTCGCGTGCACCAGGGCACGATTACGAAGGACACACAGTTATATATCGGCACCGAACGCAAGCCGTTCAAAGTGGGGCACGTGCTGATGCTGCAGGGTTCCAAAACAATCGAGGTGGCTTCGGCGGTACCAGGGGATATCGCGGCAATTGCGAAGGTCAACGAAATCGAATTCGACTGCGTGCTGCACGACTCGCACGATGAAGACGAGATTCACATGCGGCCGCTCGAGTTTCCAACGCCGATGAGCGGCGTCGCGATCCAACCCAAGCGTCGCGGCGATGAGCAGCGCATTTCAGAAGTGCTGCACAAGATGATGGCCGAGGATCCGACGTTGCGTGTTGAACACGATGTCGCTTTGAACGAAACGGTGCTGCGCGGGCTGGGCGAGCTGCATCTGCGCTCTGCGCTGGAGCGCATGGGCTCGCAATACAAGATCGAAGTGCAGACGCGGCCGCCGCGCGTACCCTATCGCGAAACAATCGGGGCACCCGCCGAAGGGCACGCGCGGCACAAGAAGCAAACGGGCGGTGCCGGCCAATTCGGTGAAGTCTTCCTGCGTGTCGAACCTTTGGCGCGAGGTTCGGGCTTTGAGTTCGTCGATCAGGTCAAGGGCGGCGTAATTCCGAATCAGTTCATTCCCGCCATTCAGAAGGGCGTCGAGTCCGTGCTTGCTTCAGGCCCGGTTGCCGGATGTCCGATGCAGGATCTGCGCGTGGTCGTCTACGACGGCAAGCACCATCCAGTCGATTCAAAAGAAGTGGCGTTCGTCGCCGCGGGCCGAAAGGCTTTTTTGGATGCATTGAGCAAGGCGCGCCCCGTCGTGCTCGAGCCCATCGTCAACGCGCAGATCGAAGCGCCCGAGGCTCACATCGGCGACATCACCGGAGATTTGTCGGCGCGGCGCGGGCACATCACAGGGACTCGTGGATCGACTCGGGCAATGGTTGTCGAAAGTCAGGTGCCGCTGGCGGAGCTTGAAGGTTATTCGGCGCGTCTGAAATCGATGACGCAGGGGCGCGGCGCATGGACGATGTCACTGTCGCACTACGATCCTGCGCCGCCGAATCTGCAGCAGCAACTCGCAACCGAGTACAAGGCTAAGAGCCGTCACGAAGACGACGATTGAGCGCTCTCAGGCGGCCGCAGATTCCGGCTCGACCTTCGGTTCGCGAATCGGCAGATTAACCAATGCCGCAGCAAGCGCGAGCAGCGCGTCTGCGTACCACATCCAAAGGTAGCTGCCGGTGCGATCGACTGC
>JACCYC010000315.1 GCA_013696665.1 Burkholderiaceae bacterium
GCCCTGTTCGATGCGTGCCTTCGCTGCGCGGCTGCCGAAGCGAACTGCGCCGACCTGCAACTGTTCGCCCAACCCGGTGACGGTCAACCCGGTGTCGGCCAGTCGCTTACGCGCGTCGACCGCCGGATTCTTGCCGTCGCCCGTGCGCGGGCCGAGCTGCACGGCGACCGTCTTGTTCAAGTCGTCGCCTTCCATCGTTTGGCCCTTGATCACGAACACCAGCCGCTCCCCCGCGTCCAATTGGTGTGCGATCTCGTAGAAGCGTGAAGCGGGTTCGTTGGTGTACTCCGGCGCAACGCGATCGGCGAACCAGTCAGGCCGAAACAAAATGAACGTGGCCATCAGTAGCAGGACGATTTCCCACCAGCGGCACTTGGTGCGGAACCAGCCGAGCGTGGCAGCAGCGAAGATCAGCGACGCCACCGTCGCCGTTGCCGCGACCAGGGCCGCCTCCCCCCAGCCGCGGACATCTATCAGCAGCAGTGCGGGGTTGAAGATCCAGATGAAAGGCAACAACACGGTGCGCACCGCATATACCGAGCCCTGGATCCCGACCTTGATCGGATCTTCCTTGGCGATTGCCGCTGCGGCGAAACTCGCGAGCCCCACCGGCGGCGTGATGTCGCCCATGATCCCGTAATAGAAAACAAACAGGTGCACGGCAATCAGCGGAATTACCAGGCCCGATTGCGCGCCAAGCTCGACGATCACAGGCGCCATCAGGGTCGCGACCAGGATGTAGTTGGCTGTGGTCGGCACCCCCATGCCAAGCACCAGGCACACGAACGCGGTGAAGAGCAGCATCACCATCACATTGCCGCCCGACACGAACTCGACGAAGTCGGTCATGCGCAATCCCAGCCCGGTCAGCGTAATCGCGCCAACGATCAGGCCGGCGCAGCCGGTGGCCACTGCGATGCCGATCATGTTGCGTGCACCGTCGCTGCAACCCCCGACGACCTCTCTCAGGCCACGCGTGAACTCGATGCCAAGGCTTTTCTTACCGCGGAACAACTCGATCAGCGGGCGCTGCGTCACCATCAATATGACCTGCGCGACGATTGCATAGAAGGCCGAGAGCCCAGGTGACAGCTCCTCGACCATCAAGCACCACAGCAGTACACCGATCGGAATCAAAAAGTGCACGCCGGCTTTCACCGTCGGCCACGCGGGCGGCAACACCGGATTGTTGATATCGATATCGACCGGCAGGTCGGGCTCTTGCGCCGCGACCCAGGTGCTCCCGATATAAAGCGCAGTCAGCAGTACCCCGAGAATCCAAGGCGCCGCTGCGCCGAACAGGGCCTGCGCGCCGATTGCGACGTAGTAGATCGCACCGCATACCGCAACCGTCCCCGCGAGTCCGAGTCCCCACGACAGCAACGCCGCGCTGATGGTCCGATCACGCACTTTCGCCATCGGCTGCATGCCGAGCCGCATCGCTTCCAGATGAACGATGTAGAACAGTGCGATGTAGCTGATGGCCGCCGGAAGAAACGCGTGCCGGATGATCTCCGAATACGGAAGGCCGACATACTCGACCATCAGAAACGCCGCTGCGCCCATCACTGGCGGCATGATCTGTCCGTTGACCGATGACGACGTTTCGATCGCCGCCGCCTTGACGCCGCCGTAGCCAGCCTTCTTCATCAGCGGAATGGTGAAGATGCCACCGGATACGACGTTACTGACCGAGGAGCCCGATATCAGTCCGTTCAACGCAGATGACACCACCGCAACTTTCGCCGGCCCACCGCGCATGTGGCCGAGCAATGCGAAGCTCACCTGCATCATGTAGTTGCCGCCGCCGGCGCGATCAAGCAGCGTTCCGAACAGCACGAACACGAAAATGAACGCCACCGACACACCGAGCGCGATGCCGTACACACCCTCGGTGACCAGCCACATATGCGAAATCATGCGCGGCACCGACGCGCCCTTGTGCGCGATGACGTCGGGTAGATACGCGCCCGCCAGCACATAGCCGAGGAAGATGATGGCAAGCACGGCCATTGGCAAACCGACCGCACGGCGCGTCGCTTCGAGCAACAGCAGGATGCCGACGATCCCGACCACGACGTCAAATTGAATGGGCGCACCCGGCCGCGTCGCCAGCCCGTTGTAGAACAGGAATAGGTAACACCCCGCGAACGCACCGGCGAACGCAAATATCCAGTCGAGCACCGGGACGAAGTCGCGCGGCGCCCGTTTGCTCGCGGGGAATGCGAGAAACGCAAGGAACAGGCCGGTCGCCAGATGGATCGAGCGCGCTTCTGTGTCGTTGAAGACGCCAAAGCGCAGTACGAACGGCAGGGGTGAGGCGTACCAGAGTTGAAACAGCACCCACGCGAGCCCGACACCCAGCATGACTTTGCCGTGCAGCCCGATCGTGGAGCGGCCACCCAGGTCGGCGTCGACAACAAGCTGCTTGACAGCATCGACTTCGCCCAACTGCATTTCCGCAGTCGGTGTGACGTTATCCTTCAGCTTCTTGTTTTCCATTGCTCCCTTAAGCGCAAACGGGCGGTCTGGCCGCCCGTCTGTGTCAGGTTTCGGATGGACGTGCCTATTTCATCCAGCCTTTTTCCTTGTAATAGCGCACCGCGCCATCATGCAGCGGAGCTGACAGGCCATTTTTGATCATGTCTTCCGGCTTCAGGTTGGCTAGAGCGGGGTGGAGCTTCTTGAATTCGTCGAGGTTTTCGAACACGGCCTTGGTCACCGTGTACACCACATC
>JACCYC010000346.1 GCA_013696665.1 Burkholderiaceae bacterium
GCAATCGGCGCGTTGACCGCATGCAGCCACTGAATCAGCGGGCTGTCGGGTATCTGCGCAGCAAGTCCCGGAATCATCATCGGGTCGGCGCGGCGCTGCGCAACCTCACCTAGAAAATCGACAAGTACCGGCGCAACCGGAATACCCGCGAGCTCGAGCGTCCATTTGAATACCGACAAATACGCGTCGAGCCGTTTGGAAGCGAGCAGCGTTCCGCGCGCCGGGCACGCAACACGAACGACGCGCTCAACGCTGATGCGACGCTTTCGCACAACGTCAACCAGTGCCTTTAGCGCATCACGCTGAGGCGAGTATTCGGCACCTTTGAAGAACGCCAGATCCTCTGCGCTCAGCTGCGGATTTGCGCACATGCGCGCGAGCACTTCGGCGACCAATCCACCGCGCGAGTGAGTGACGAGGTGCAGTCTCGCGCCGTCCGGCATTGCCTGCGCGAGGGCCAAAGCATTGGTAATGGGTCCCACACCGAGCGTGGGGTGTTCGAGCGCGTAGACACGATCTGCATATTTTGCGAACAGCGTGCGCACGTGCTGCGGATTCTGTGACCACAGTTTTGCAAACGAGGCGTGGGTGTTCGAGAAGGTTCCGTGCACGAACACCAGCAATGGCCCGCCGTCCGCGGCCGCCGGCGCTCGGGCGACCGGAGTGCCGCCGCCTTTGAGCGGCGGCAACGCTTCGACCGCGAGTGCATAAAGACCGGCATTGACTTGCTCATCCACGCGCTCGACTGCTTTCGATGTGATGAAATCGACCGCCGGATTCTTGGCTACACCCGTTATCACATCGATCGCCGACAACACGACATCGCCCAGAAACCCGCGTGTGGCCCCGCGAGTGGCGGCGGCCTGCTCCAGCCCGCGCCATTGCAATTGCGCGGGCACCTGCACAACGTCGGGACTCGGCTGCTCTGCACCACTGCGCGTGCGTGCTCGCTTGATCGTTCCCTGCTGTGCCAGCATCAGATCGCGTGCGGTTTCGGGATGCAGCGTCAGCGCGGGTCCACCGGCGATATGCAACACCACCACATCGAGTCCTGGCACCGCCGCTACGCGCACATCGCTGCCGGTGCCGCGCTGCGCGCCGAGGCGCACCGAGTGCTTGACGACACCGCGCGCAAGCCCGGCTGGCAGTGCAGCGGCCGCACGGGTGGTGGCAGTCGGCTGCTCCTGGCCCGGAACAATAAAAATGATCGGCGCTGCTTCGCGTGTTGCCATGGTTTTGGTTTGCCTAAAGCGTCAGCCGCTTACATAACGCGGCGGGTTCGCACGGGTTCGACGGGTCTGCTGCCTGTTGCCCGGCGCTATGAAGCGTTGATTGACCCAGCCCGCAACGCCATCCGGACGCTCGACCCGGACCTTGCTCCAGCCAGCAACGCGCTCGAGCAGCAGTACAACCGCACCCCGCAGCAGCGCTGGCGCAATCGGATCGAACGACACACCCGGCCCGCTGCGAACGTTCAAAGTATCAGACGTCACCACGAAGGGTGTCAGCGAAGCCTGACTGCGTAGCGCACGGCTGGCGATGGTAGCGAGCGGAAATGCGGGGCCGGGATCCTGCTTGCGCCCGGGTGCGATGTCTTCGTGGCCGAGCACATCCTGCAGGTCATAGTGGTTTACAAGCAACTGCGCGAGCTCCGCTGCGCGAGCAAGCTGCACCTCCGAATAGATATGCCACGGCATCACACCGCCGCCGTGCTTGTGCTCGGCCAGTAATACATCAGCCGCAGGAAATTCCTTGCCGAACCAGGCCACAAACTTTTCGCCAACACGTTGCATGCGTCCGGCATTGTCCAACTCGATTCCGATCGACCGCTTGTTCAGCCCGGTCAGTCCTTCCCAACAACTGACGCCCGCATGCCAGGTCACGACATTAAATGGCGCAAGCTGAACGATGCGTCCGTCGCGCGCGAGCACAAGATGCGCCGACGCGCTGCCGCGCGCTTTTTGCGTACATAGCGACTCGACCGAGCTGTCGCACGAGCTTCCGGCGGTGTAGTGAAAGACCAGATAACGCGCGCTGAAGGGTCCACCGTGGTTCGGCGTCATGCGAAATGAGACGCCGTCGCCAACGAGACGGTGGTTATCAATGGTCAACATCAAAGTGTCAGAGCGTGAAAGGCCTTTGCGCAACAAAGCGCGCGACGTCGCCCAACAGGTACAGGTTAGGTGTTTGCGTGGAAGGCATTCCGGCGCGAATCGCGGCGTGAAAGGCCGCGTAGCTTCCGTTGTACGCACCCAGGTTCCATACCTGCAGCAGCTGGCCGGTGAACGCCCCGTTATGGTCCCCATCCAACGAGGTCTGGTTATCCTGGCATCCTGAAATCAGGATCACCGCCGCCTTGAACTTTTTCACGATGGCGTTAATCCGCCCGCTGCTGACACTCAGATTGGAAAGCACCGCATCAGGGTCGCTGACCTGCGTTTTTCCAGCCGATCGTGCAATGTCGTTTTGCAACCCGTCATAGAAGCGCTGATGCTGCGCGTAAACACGCCGCCCGACCTCGGGCGGCATCATCTTGGAGCGCGCCAACACGGATCCCGCTGTGGTCTCCGGCAGCCGCGCTCGCGTGACCGTGCCCGAATGGCAACTGTCCGAGAACACCAGGACTCGTACGCCGGCTGTGAACTGACTGAGCTCAAAGTACAGCTCGTCGTCGATCAGCTGACTGTCATACAGGCACCATGTTTCGTCCTGCTTGTCGGCCTCGTCGCCGGTGACATCGCGCACCTGGCCGCCGTGGCCGGAGAACGTCAGGAAAAACAGGTCGCCCTTGCGCAGCGATTTTGCCGCGCTGCGAATCTTGCTCAACGTGCCGGCGCGCGTGGCTTTCTTGGTCAGCAGTAGCGTGGCCTTCATGCCCTGCTTGCGTGCCAAGGCGGCGAGGTCGTTCGCATCAAACTCGCACGCGGCGAGCGGACCGGTCCAACCTTCGTACGCGGCCGCGCTGACCGTGTTCAAGCCGAGATGCAATGACAGTCCGCGTGCCGCCTTCTTACCTTTGGTCTCTGCCATGGAGCCCTCTCCGAATAGGAGCCGATCATCGCGGCAATTCAGCGCTACATCAACACCGGCAAGCAGTCCCATTGCCGTGAATAAGCAATAGCCGGTATTGGCATGCCGGTGTAACAGCCTCCGACAGGCATAAAGCGCCAGAATCGCTGATGCACACGGCGGCCGCACCTCCCCGACGAATCTTTTTGTGCAGCGGGCACATGATCGACAAGCCCGGGCGCGACACGCCCCGTTTCCCTCCCGAGTGCGAGCCGGCCGTAGCCCATGCGATCAATGAGCAACTTGCCGCATTAGGCGCCCGAGGCGGCGATCTTGCGCTGACGCAGGGAGCGTGCGGCGCAGACCTGCTGTTTGCCGAGGCGCTGCTCGCGCGCGGGGCGTCATTGCATCTGCATCTGCCGCTGGACGTGCAAAGTTTCATCGCGCGGTCGGTGGGCTTTCGGAAAGCCGACTCATCTATCCCCGATCGCTGGGCTGAACGCTTTGGTGCGGTTCTGGCTCACCCTTCAGTGCGAGCCACGGTGATGCCAACCGATTTCGACGCTAAACAACAAAGCGAGAATATTTTTGAACGATGCAATCACTGGATGCTCGAGCGCGCGTTGGCGTACGGTCCCAGCAAGGTGCAATTCATCTGCGTTTGGAATGGCGAGGGTGGCGACGGGCGCGGCGGCACCGACCACTTGCGTGAGGCCGTACGGCAGCGTGGCGGCAGCGAATGCTGGATCGATATCCGGCCCTTGTGTGCAAAGCGGTGACAGCGCTGCAGCGCCCGCTTGTTAGGCTTGTCCGGCGCACCTAACATCGAGCCGCCAAGACCATCAAAGGCAGGAACCGATGCCCGACAATTTGCAGCCGATTACCGAGGTCGATGCCACTGCGTTTGAGAAGCCAGAGTTTCAGCAATCGCTGAATGACTTCCGCGTATTTCTCGCCGAAGGTGACTCGTGGTTCAGCTACGGCTCGACCAAATTCCGAAACGTGCTTTCGTCGATGGAGTTGCCTTACCCCGCCTGTGTACTGAATATTTCCGAGCCGGGCGACACGCTGCGCCGAATGCACGAGACGACGCGTAATCAGCAGTTCTTTTTCTACCTACAGAACCGCGGCGGGCGGCGTTGGAACGCGATATTCCTTTCGGGCGGCGGTAACGACCTGATGGATGCTTTGTGGAACAAAGAAGCGCAGCGCTCGGAGATTCTCGTGCGGCCGAACGATCCCGGAAGCATCGATCAATCTAACCTGAGATCGGTGATCAACGACGACGCGCTTGACGCACTGCTCAATTACATCAAGGTCAATATCGCGCAGATCGTGGTGCAGGGCCGTGACGGCCGCGGCAGCAACAGCCGCGACGTGCCTCTGTTGATGCACACCTACGCGCTGGCGCAACCTCGCAACGCACCGGTGCGTCATGTCGGCGGTGGCCCGTGGCTGTTTCCCGCTTGCACATGGCTGGGCATTGACCCCGCGCTTTGGCTGGACCTGAGCCGTCTGCTGCTCGAAGAGCTCGCAGCCTGCATTCGATCACTGGACCTGCCGAACTTTCACGTGGTCGATACGTTGCAGCTGACGACAACGCTGATCCCCGC
>JACCYC010000351.1 GCA_013696665.1 Burkholderiaceae bacterium
GCAGCGGGCTATGAGCGCCTCAGATGCCGTCGCTACACCGACGTTCGAGGCGGGTCGCTCGATCGAAAGACTCACGGTTACCGGCAAGGCACGCCTGCTGCCATAGTTTGCTTCCGATACCATTGGACGATCCACAGACCCGGAAAAGCCAGTGAACTATCCGCATCCCATTCTTGCACGCGAGGGTTGGCCATTTATTGCGGCAGCAGTTGTGGCGGCGATCCTTGTCGCCTATTTCTTTGGCTTTGCATGGTCGATACCGCTATGGCTGATCACGATATTCGTGATTCAATTCTTTCGCGATCCGCCGCGAGAAGTACCTGGGCAGACAAATGCCGTGGTGTCACCCGCGGACGGGCGCGTCGTGCGCGTGGAGAAAACGCTTGACCCGTACACGAAGGCAGATTCGTTGCTGGTCAGCGTCTTTATGAATGTGTTCAATGTTCACAGCAATCGATCCCCGGTGGACGGCACGATTGAGCATGTGGAATACCGGGCAGGTACGTTCGTCAACGCCGATCTTGACAAGGCGTCGAGCGAAAATGAGCGCAACGCTCTGGTACTCAAGCTGTCAGATGGCACGCGTATATCGGTGGTGCAGGTCGCGGGTTTGATTGCGCGACGGATTCTCTGCTACGTGAGGCCGGGCGAGGCACTGGCGCGCGGCCAGCGCTATGGCTTCATTCGTTTCGGCTCGAGAGTCGATGTCTATCTCCCGTTGTCGGCCAAACCGAAAGTCGCGGTGGGCGATAAGGTGTACGCGACCAGCACGATCATCGCGGAACTGTAGCGGCACCGCGGCCACAATCACGATGCGATTCCGCCGCCGCAAATCCCGTCCTTTCGGTGTCGCCGCTACGTCAATTCTCGACGAGCCTCAGCTCGGTGTACGGCGTCGGCGCGGCATCTATCTACTGCCGAATCTCTTTACCCTTGGCAATCTGTTCGCGGGATTTTTCGCCATTGTGCAGGCGATGAATCAACGGTTTGAACTGGCGGCGATTGCGATTTTTGCCGCACTGGTGCTCGACGGCATGGATGGGCGCGTGGCGCGGTTGACCAACACCCAGAGCGCGTTCGGCGAGCAGTTCGATTCGCTGTCGGATATGACCTCGTTCGGCGTTGCCCCAGCGCTGGTGATGTATGAGTGGGCGTTGCAGGACCTTGGCCGCTGGGGTTGGGCAGGAGCTTTCGTTTATTGCGCCGGCGCGGCGCTGCGGCTGGCGCGGTTCAACGCCAATCTGGCTGTTGTCGACAAGAGATTCTTCCAGGGGCTGCCCAGTCCCGCCGCAGCGGCACTGATCGCAGGGTTTGTCTGGCTCGCCGTCGATAACAAATTCCCGATTCGCGAGGCTTGGTTGCCCTGGGTAGCATTTCTGCTGACCGTGTACGCCGGTTTCACGATGGTTTCCAGCGCGCCGTTTTACAGCGGCAAAAGTTTCCAGCTGGGGCGCAGCGTGCCATTCTGGGTGATGGTCGTCGCGATCGCAGTCATTTTCGTGGTGTCGTCCGATCCGCCGATTGCTCTGTTCACGCTCTTTTGTTGTTACGCAATTTCGGGCTATGTGTACTGGGCTTGGCGTCGTTTTCGAAGCGACAAGAGTCCGGTGAAGTCGGTAGCCCCAACCAAGCAACCGGCCGAGCCTGAAACGCCTCAATAGCAGTTGTAGCAGCAGCGATATTGGCCTATAGTCGATTGACATGACCCGCATCAACATTCGGTTTCTGGCAACACCGGCTTTGCCGCTCCTGCGGCCGCTACCTCTGCTGCGCCGCGCGCGCAGCTAACTCCCTCCCCACAATTTGTGTTGTACCGCGCCTGCGCCGAGAGCCAGGCGGCGACCGGACACGATCGTTTTTCCAGGAGCAACCATGACGGACCGTTTAATCATTTTTGACACCACGCTGCGCGACGGTGAGCAGAGCCCAGGGGCGTCGATGACGCGCGAGGAAAAGCTGCGGATCGCGAAGCAGCTGGAGCGCCTTGGCGTCGATGTGATCGAGGCGGGCTTCGCAGCGTCGTCCAACGGTGATTTCGACGCAGTGAAGTCAATCGCCCACTCGGTCAAGAACTCGACGGTCTGCTCACTCGCGCGCGCAAACGATCGCGACATTGCCCGTGCCGCCGAAGCGCTCGCGGGTGCGAATTCGAAACGAATTCATACCTTCATTGCAACCTCGGCGCTGCACATGGAGAAGAAACTGCGGATGACTCCGGAGCAGGTACACGAGCAATCAAAACTGTCGGTGCGCTTTGCTCGTCAATTTACCGACGACGTCGAGTTCTCACCCGAAGACGGGTATCGCTCAGACCCCGATTTCTTGTGCCGCGTGCTTGAAGCGGCAATCGCCGAGGGCGCGACGACCATCAATATTCCCGACACGGTGGGTTATGCAGTTCCCGAGCTGTACGGGCAGTTCCTGCGCATGCTGCGCGAACGCATTCCCAATTCGGACAAGGCGGTCTGGAGCGTGCATTGTCATAACGATCTCGGCATGGCGGTGGCCAACTCGCTTGCGGGCGTGATGATCGGCGGCGCGCGCCAGGTTGAATGCACAATCAATGGACTTGGGGAGCGTGCAGGGAATTGTTCGCTTGAAGAAGTTGTAATGGCGGTACGGACGCGACGCGACTTTTTCAATCTCGATGTCCGCGTCGACGCCACGCAAATCGTTCCCACATCGAAGCTCGTCGCCGCTATCACGGGTTTCGCCGTTCAACCGAACAAGGCTGTTGTTGGCGCCAATGCGTTTGCGCATGCCTCGGGCATTCACCAGGACGGCGTGTTAAAGGCGCGCGATACATACGAAATCATGCGCGCCGAAGACGTCGGCTGGAGCGCGAACAAGATCGTGCTGGGCAAGCTGTCGGGTCGCAACGCGTTTAAGCAACGCGTCAATGAGCTTGCGATTCCGCTCGAGAGCGAAACCGAGCTGAACGCTGCCTTTGCCGCCTTTAAGGACCTTGCCGATCGCAAGTCTGAAATTTTCGACGAAGATATCCAGTCGCTGTTCTCGGACGAGGCGGTGACGCCGCACGACGAACACTTCAAGCTGATATCGATGATGCAGAAATCCGAAACCGGCGAGCGACCCCATGCACGAGTCGTGTTCTCGATCGGTTCGGCAGAAGTGTCGGCCGAGTCCGACGGTAACGGGCCGGTGGACGCGTCGCTGAAGGCGATCGAGAGCAAGGTCAACAGCGGTTGCGACCTGCTGCTTTATTCCGTAAATGCAATCACGACGGGAACCGAGGCTCAGGGTGAAGTCACGGTCCGCCTTTCCCGCGCCGGTCGCATCGTCAATGGCACGGGCGCTGACCCAGACATCATCGCGGCATCGGCGAAGGCATATTTGA
>JACCYC010000368.1 GCA_013696665.1 Burkholderiaceae bacterium
TCTTCCAATCCGGAAATGAAAACCGCATGAAACTCGAGCCCCTTGGCCGAATGCACGGTCATCATCTGCAAAGCATCCTGGCCCGCCTGCGCCTGGTTGTCGCCGGCTTCGAGTGATGCGTGCGACAGAAAGCCTGCCAACGGCGTGAGCTCCGCACCCGTCGGCTCTGCCTCTGCGGCGGGCCCCTCGGTCGGCTCGCCCTCCTCCATCACGAACGCAGCCGCTGCATTGACGAGCTCGTTCAGATTCTCGATGCGCTCCTGACCCTCTTTCTCAGTCTGATAGTGCGCGATAAGCCCCGCGCGCTGTATCACGGCGTCAACAATTTCTGACAGCGGCAACCCCAGCGTTTCAGTGCGCAGCGCATCGATCAGCCTGACGAACGCGGCCAGATTCGAGCCGGCCTTGCCCGTCAGCGCTCCAACGGTGGCATACAGAGTCTGTGAACAGGCGCGCGCGGCGTCGCCCAACTGCTCGAGCGTGCGCGCCCCGATACCGCGCGGCGGAAAATTGACGACGCGCAGGAATGCGGTGTCGTCGTTTGCATTTTCGATCAGCCGCAGGTACGCAAGCGCGTGTTTGACTTCGGCGCGCTCGAAAAATCGCAGGCCGCCATAAACACGATAAGGAATCGCGGCGTTGAACAGCGCGTGCTCGATAACGCGCGATTGCGCGTTTGAGCGGTACAAAATCGCAATTTCGCTGCGTGCATGCCCTTCGGCTATCAGACTCTTGATCTCCTCGACCATCCAGGCAGCCTCGTACCCGTCGGTTTGCGCTTCGAACACGCGAACAGGCTCGCCCTCGCCCGCGTCGGTCCACAAGTCCTTCCCAAGCCGCCGCTGATTGTTCGCGATCAGCGCGTTGGCCGCGTTGAGGATATGCGCGCCCGAGCGATAGTTTTGCTCGAGCTTGATCAGGTTTGGAACCCGAAACTCACGCTCGAAGTCCGACATGTTTCCCACGTTGGCGCCGCGAAACGCATAGATCGAGTTGTGGGTAAAAATTCCGTTGGCAACGAAGTTATGCGAATCCGTGACATCGAGGTCGTGTACGGTGCGCGACTCGGCCTCGTGCAGCTCAACCTCGGTGACGATGTCATACCCACCCTTGCTATCGGCCACCGCCATTCCGGCACGCACGTACTGCGCCTGGATCAGCGGCAGATACCCCTTGCCGAGGCGTGCACGCTGAATCAGACGGCCGCCAAGAATGTGCCGCAGCCGCGTTGCCTCGTTCACTGCGACGCCGTACTCACGGCGCCAGAACTTGGCCACCCACCCGCCCTTGCCTTCGGTAATAGGGTTCATCACAAAACCGGCGGCCACCGCCTGTTGCATGGTCGACTCGATGCAGGTGCGTGCGTAGATCCGATGGTCAGGCTTGTCGCGGCGCGAGTCGCTGCACATGCTGATGATGACGTCGCCTTCGTCGCCAAACGATGGCCGCCTGCGATCGTCCGGATGATCCATCGCCAATCCGCGATCGGCCAGCAGCCACTTTGCAGCGCGCTCAGTGTTCAGCGCGAGAAATTCGCGCGGCACCGCAGCCTCGCCTTTGCGCTTGCGGCCCGCGGTAAATGCGCGCATCGGCAGGCCGTACTTGAGCGACAGGACCGCGAGTTCTTCATGCGCCTCGATGGCTCCCTCGTACGTGCCGATAATCCAGATTTGCTCTCCGCCTTCCTTGCGCGCCCGATGACGAAATCCCGGCGGCAGGTACTTGCTGTGCCGCGCACGCCGATGACCTGAGACCGCGAGCCGGTAGCCGACCCCCGGCTTCATCATCATGTACAGGAAGTAGCGCGCCGGCATATGCCCCACGGCGTAGCCCGCGAAATGCACATGCTCGGGCGTCGTGGTCAGCGTCTTCCCTCTTTGCGTACGAATCGTGACGAGCCGCGTCTGCTCGGTGCGATGGTGCACGCGCTCGACACGCGAAACCCCCAGCCGGCCGCCTCCTACGTACGACTTGACCAGATTGCCGACGCGCACCTGTTCGACCGCTTTGACCGTGCCGTCGGCCATCGTAACTTCGGTGCCTGCAACCACGCACTGGTCGTCGTCGCCGACTGCGAAGATAACGTTGTTCCGGCCCGCGAGCTGCTTCAGCCACGCGTATTGCAATCGGTTCGTATCCTGAAATTCGTCAACCAGTACGTGGCGAAACCGGCCCTGATAGTGGTCGCGCAATATTTCGTTTCGATCGAGCAGTTCATAACAGCGCAACAGCAGCTCTGCGAAGTCGACGACACCCTCTCGATTGCATTGCGTGTCGTACAGTGCGTAGAGCTCGACAAACCTGCGGTTGTAGTCGTCGTTGACTTCAACCGCACTTGCCCGCAGCCCCGCTTCCTTGGCGTTGTTGATGAACAGCTGGAGGTTGCGCGGTGGGTAGCGCTCGTCGTCGACGTTGTTGGCTTTCAGCAGCCGTTTGATCGCGCTGAGCTGGTCTGCACTATCGAGTATCTGAAAAGTCGAGGGTAAACCTGCGTCACGGAAATGCGTGCGAAGCATCCGGTTGCACAGGCCATGAAACGTGCCAATCCACATGCCGCGCGTATTGATCGGAAGCATGGCCGACAGGCGGGTCAGCATCTCCTTGGCGGCCTTGTTGGTAAACGTCACCGCCAGGACGCCTTGTGGCGACACCTGCCCCGTCTGGACCAGCCACGCGATGCGCGTCGTCAGCACGCGCGTTTTGCCGCTGCCCGCGCCCGCGAGTATCAGCGCTGATTGACTTGGGAGAGTGACCGCGGCTAGCTGCCGCTCGTTGAGGTTCTGCAACAGATTCATACGAGGGCGCGAGTCTAGGGCAACTGAATGACAGCGCCTCGACGCGACCCGACCCATATAATTCGTTCGATGCATCCGAAGTACGAACCGCAGAAGATTGAAGCCGACGCCCAACGGCACTGGAACGCGACAAATGCGTATCGCGCCGTGGAAAATTCAGTCGACGCAAACGGCGGGTTGAAGCCGAAGTTCTACGTTTGTTCCATGCTGCCGTATCCGAGTGGCAAGCTGCACATGGGGCACGTGCGGAACTACACGTTGAACGACGTGCTTTATCGCGTGATGCGCATGCGTGGCTACAACGTGATGACGCCGATGGGCTGGGATGCGTTCGGGCTGCCGTCGGAGAACGCGGCGATCGAGAAGAAGGTGTCGCCGGCTGCGTGGACGTACGCCAATATCGCCGACATGAAGTCGCAGATGCAGCCGCTCGGGCTCGCGTTCGACTGGTCGCGCGAAGTGACCACGTGCAAGCCGGACTACTACGTCTGGAATCAGTGGATGTTTCTGAAGATGCTCGAATCGGGCCTCGCTTACCGCAAGACACAGATCGTCAACTGGGATCCGGTGGATCAGACCGTGCTGGCGAACGAGCAGGTGATCGACGGTCGGGGCTGGCGGTCCGATGCGATCGTCGAGAAGCGCGAGATTCCGGGCTACTTCCTCGCAATCACGAACTATGCCGAGGAGCTACTCGAGGATCTGAAGCATCTCGACTGGCCACCGCAAGTGCGCACGATGCAGGAGAACTGGATCGGCAAGAGCGTCGGCCTCAATTTTGGTTTCCCATACTCGCTTGGCAACGAGCAAGACGTATTGCGCGTGTTCACGACGCGCGCCGACACGATCATGGGCGTGACATTCGTAGCGATTGCTGCCGAGCACCCGCTCGCTGCACGGCTAGCGCGCGATAGGCCTGAGCTGGTCGCGTTCATTGAGGCATGCAAGCGCGGACGTGTTTCGGAGGCCGACATCGCGACAATGGAGAAATCCGGGATGCCGACCGGATTCTTCGTGCGCCACCCCCTGTCGGGCGAGCAGATCCCGGTGTGGATCGGCAACTATGTGCTGATGGGTTACGGCGAAGGCGCAGTGATGGGCGTTCCCGGCCACGACGAGCGCGATTTCGAGTTCGCAAAGAAGTACGGGTTGCCGATCAAGCAGGTCATCGTAGTCGCGCCGCATCTGGCGCCAGCCGATGGTGGGTGCAAATTTTCAGACGACGCGTGGCAGCCCTGGTACGCAGACAAGGAACATGGCGCGTGCATCAACTCGGGCAAATACGACGGCCTGATGCATCAACCCGCAGTCGACGCGATCGCCACCGATTTGAAGCTGCTTGGCGTGGGTGACAAGCAGACGCAATGGCGATTGCGCGACTGGGGCATCTCGCGTCAACGCTATTGGGGCACGCCGATCCCGATCATTCATTGCGTCGGGTGCGGGGTGGTCCCGGTTCCGGAAGAAGATCTGCCGGTCGTCCTGCCCGAACATCTGATTCCAGATGGCACCGGCAACCCGCTGAACAAGTACGAAGCGTTTCTGAAGTGCGCGTGCCCGACCTGTGGCAAATCCGCGCGGCGCGAAACCGACACGATGGACACGTTTGTCGATTCATCCTGGTACTACATGCGTTACTGCTCGCCTGACAACAAGGATGCCATCGTCGATCGGCGCACCGATTACTGGATGCCGATGGATCAATACATCGGCGGCATCGAGCACGCCGTGCTGCACCTTCTTTACGCGCGCTTCTGGACCAAAGTGATGCGGGATATGGGTCTGGTGAAATTCGACGAGCCCTTCAAGCGTCTCTTCACGCAGGGCATGTTGACCGCCGAGTGTTATTACCGCGAAGACAACGCCGGCAAAAAGCGCTGGTACTACCCGGATGAGATCGATATCGAGTACGACGATCGCGGGCGACCGGTCAAGGTCACCGCATGCGACGACGGCAAACCGGTTTTCTTTGGCGGCATCGAGAAGATGTCGAAGAGCAAGAACAACGTCGTCGAGCCGCGCGACATCATTGCAAAGTTCGGAGCCGACACGGCGCGCGCGTTCGTGATGTTTGCTGGTCCGCCGGATCAGAGCGCACCCTGGTCGAGTTCGAGCGCTGACGGCACGTATCGGTTCATGCGCAGGCTCTGGGCCTATTGTCATGATCAGCAGTCCTTGATCGCAAAAGCTGGGACATTGGAGACAGCTTCGCTCAGCAGTAATGACAAACGCATGCGGCGCGAAATTCACATCAATTTGAAGCAGGCCGGCCACGACTACGAGCGTATGCACTACAACACTGTGGTGTCGGCGTCGATGAAGATGTTGAATGCGCTCGAGGACGCAAAAACAGCCGACGGCTCCAGCGCGGCCTCGCCGGCTGCGATCAAGGAAGGCGTAGGCATTTTGTTGCGCGTGCTTTACCCAATTGCGCCTCACATCACGCACTCGTTGTGGAATGAACTTGGGTTCGCAACCGAACACGGCGATTTGCTTGATACGCAATGGCCGCGCACGGATGAATCTGCAGTGGCGCAGGACGAGATGGAGCTCGTGGTCCAGGTCAACGGCAAGGTGCGGGGTTCGATCCGCGTGCCGTCGCACGCCGAGGATGCCGCCATCACTGCGACCGCACTCGCCGATGCCAATGTGCTGCGCTTCACCGAGGGGCGGCCTGTCAAGTTCTCCAAAGTAGTGCGTCCAAAGCTCGTGACGATCGCGGTCTAGACCACAACGCGATGCGCCAAGCCTATCTGTCCGCGTTTTTGCTTTCTATTTTGCTCACGCTGGTTTCGTGCGGCTTTCAACTGCGCGGATCGCAGACGTTACCCATCGACCGTGTGTATCTGGCGCTGCCCGTCAATTCACCGATCGGCGCGGAGATCACGCGTGTCGTTCGTTCGTCGAGCAATGCCAGCGTGGTGCGAGACCGCAAGAGCGCGCAGGCAATTATTGAACTGCTTGCCGAGCAGCGCGAGCGCGAAGTGCTGTCGATCAACGCTCAAGGGCGCGCACGTGAATACCAGCTGCGCTTGCGCACGACATTCCGCGTCATCGATCCCGAGGGTAACGAGTTGATCGCTCCGACCACGCTGCTGGCGCGGCGTGATATCGCCTTTAACGAGTCGGAGCTTCTGGCGAAGGAATCCGAGGAAGCGCTGCTGTATCGCGATATGCAGAGCGATCTGGTGCGGCAGATCGTCAATCGCCTGCAGGGAATCAAGCCCGTGGCACCGAGCAATGCAGGTTAGAAATGACGCGCTGGGCGGCCTGCTTTCGAGAGCGCAACGCTCCGGATCACTGCCCCCTGTCTTCGTGGTTGCCGGCGACGAGACATTGCTCTGCCTCGAGGCGCAGGACGCGATCCGTTCCACCGCGCGCGGCTTGGGCTACACGGAGCGCGACGTTTTAAACGCCGATGCACGCTTCGACTGGTCCAAACTTAGCGAGGCGACGCAGTCACTGTCGCTGTTTTCAGAGAAGAAGATCGTCGAAATTCGCCTGCCGAGCGGCAAGCCCGGCGTGACTGGCGCCAAGGTGCTCGAGGCGCATGCGCTGAATGCTCACGATGGCGTC
>JACCYC010000026.1 GCA_013696665.1 Burkholderiaceae bacterium
AAACCGTTGCGCGCCGCCGCGGCGAAACGCTGCTCGAACGGAAGCTCCGTGAACAGCATGCCGAGGTTGGCGGCGAACCTTGGCATTGAACTAGTGTTTCGGTGCGAACACGGACTGCAACTCGGCAATCTGCGCGTCGGTCAACGTGCGCACGGGAGCATCGCGCAACAACAGAAACAATTTCGCGGTTTCTTCGAGCTCCTCGATTGTGTAAATCGCGGCTTCAAGCGTAGCGGCCGACACGATGGGTCCATGGTTGGCAAGTAACAAGGCCGAGTGCGTGCGTGCCAGCGCGCGGATCGCGTCAGCGAGGGCGACATCGCCGGGGCGGTGATAGGGCACCAGCGGCAACCGCCCGACCTTCATCACGAAGTAGGCGGTCAACGGCGGCATGCAATTCTCGGGGTCGAGGCCGGCCATGCACGACACGGCCGCCGAATACGTCGCATGCAGATGGACGATCGCATTGGCGTCGGCGCGCTCTTCGTAAATCGCCCGATGCAGAAATGCCTCTTTCGAAGGAGCGTCTCCGCTCAACAACTTGCCCTCCCAATTCAGTTTGGAGAGTCGCGCTGGGTCAAGTTGACCCAGGCACGAATCCGTGGGGGTCAAGAGCCACCCATCTTGAAGACGCACGCTAATATTTCCACTGCTGCCAGCGGCCAGACCTCGATCGAACAGCGAGCGACCGTGCTCAACGATGTGTCCTCGCAGCAGTTGCTCGTTTGCAGAGATTGTCATCACAGCGGTGTTAACTGACCCCAAGCTTTCAGAAAAAAATCCGGAGTGCCGAAATTACCGGATTTCAACGCCAGCGCCAGCGGCCCGCGCTCGGGTTCTTCCAGAATCGCCGTAGTCCACGGTACGCCGGGGTCGATCTGACGGCCGATCGTCAGGCGCTTCACACCCAGCGCCCGCATCACCGCGCCCGATGTCTCGCCTCCCGCGACGATCAACTGGCCGACGCCCATTGCGACAAGCTTCTTGGTAATGGCTGCCAGTGCCTGCTCAACCAGTGCCGCGGAGTGATCGACGCCCAGTGTGGCCTGTATCGACTGCACTTCGTCTGGAGCCGCTGTTGCGTAGACCAGAATCGGCTCGGCGCCCACCCGCGCCTCAGCCCATTCAGTGGCTTCGGCAACCACATCGTGACCGTTTGCAAGTGCGAGGGCATCGACGCGAAACGCGGGATGATGAGCACGCATCGCGTCGACCTGGTTCCGCGTCGCTGCGGAACAGCTGCCGGCGATAACCGCCCTGTGCCCATGCGGAGCCATCGCCGCGTCCGCTACCCGGGAAGGATTCAACAAGCCACGCTTCCTGAAATTTTGTGGAAGTCCTTGCGCGAGGCCGGAACCGCCGGTGATAAGTGTGAAGTCCGCAGCAGCAGCCCCAATCTGATCAAGGTCGCCATCGGAAATCGCATCGACGATTGCGAACCCACAACCTTCGCGGCGCAGTTGCGCACACCGCTCGGCAATGGCAGCGCTGCCACTGCCAACCGCCCCATGTTCAACCAGTCCGACCTTGCGTTTGGTTTGCTGCTGCAGAACGCGCACCAGATTCGCATCCATCATGGGCGTCAAAGGATGGTGCTGCATTCCGCTTTCGTTCAGCAATACACCGTTGACAAATAGATAGCCCTGATAAATCGTGCGGCGTGTCGCGGGAAATGCGGAACACGCGATCGTGAATTCCGTTCCGAGCGCGTCCATCAACGCGTCGGCGACGGGACCGATGTTGCCGCGCGCGGTCGAGTCGAAGGTCGAACAGTATTTGAAGTAGAACTGCAGACATCCAGCTGCCTGCAGCCATCGCAGCGCCGCAAGTGATTCGCTCACCGCATCGTGAACAGGGACGGTGCGGGATTTCAGTGCGACCACCACTGCATCCGCGCCAGCGGGCCATGGACCTTCAGGCAGCCCGATCATCTGCACGGTCTGCATGCCGTTATTGACGAGGATGCCGGAAAGATCAGTGCCACCGGTCAAGTCGTCGGCAATGCAACCCAGTAGCGCGGGCATCGGGGTCTACCGGGAAGGTGTGCCGTTGGATCGCACGCCGCGTCGATGCGACGCTACGCCGGATCGATGCGGTGAAAGAACTGCGCTTTCTTGCTGACGATCCACGGCGCCGTCGCTGTGATGAATTCCTTGTAATGCGAGGTGGCGCAATGCGCGTCAAAGCCCGCCCTGTCGTCGTAAATCTCGTAAAGAAAAATGTGATTCGCGTCATCCGGCGAAACGGTGACGTCGAATTGTCGGCAACCCGGCTCGCTGCCTCGTGAGGCGCCTGCGTTGGTCAACATAGCTTCCCGAAATGGCGCAGTGAACTCGGGCTTTACAACGATATGGACAGTAACGGCGTACACAGTCGCGCTCCTCTGGTTGCTGCTACTCGCCCTGCAGGTTAGCGTCTTTTATGATCTTCGCGAACTTGGCTACCTCGCTCTGCATCAACTGCCCGAATTGCTCTGATGTTCCACCCAAAGGCTCGGCGCCGAGACCCGCAAGGCGCTCGCGCACGTCGGGCAACGTCAGGATTTTTGAAATTTCACCGTTCAAGCGGGTCACAATTTCTTTTGGCGTGCCGGTAGGCACCACGATGCCATACCAGGTCGAGATCGCATACTGAGGATAGCCGGACTCCGCAACCG
>JACCYC010000040.1 GCA_013696665.1 Burkholderiaceae bacterium
ACTTCATGCGCGAGACGCTGAAAATACGCAGCGAACTCCGGGTCTTCGCCCTTGAGAAGATGGGGCAGCCGATAGAAAAACGCATCGCGCTGCAGCCACTCGCGCATGAAGTCCTCCCACGAATTCCTGCGGCGCCGCTGAGCGGGCGTCATGTGCTCGCTGTGCGCGGTCAGAAACGCGCGTTCGAGCAGCGAGATCAGCATGTCGAAAATCAGCTGCATGCGTTCCTGCTGCTCGGTGTCAGATCAACCGCTGCGGTATTGCTGCGCAAATGCAGATCGGGGTTATCGATCGCTACGCGCAGAAAGTCGTTGTACGCATCCGACAGCAGCTGATAGACCTCGTCTTCTTCATTGCGCCGCTCGCGCCGCTGATCGAGCAGGAATACGCCTATCGCCAGCGGCAGGCCAATGACGGTCACCACATAGCTCGCAAGCTCCCAGAACTCGATGTCATCAACTGCCGTAGCGACGCAGCGCCGCCAGGTCGATGATGCGAATGCTGCCGTATTCGACTTCGACTAGCTTTCCGCGCACCAATACTTGTAACGCCTGATTGACCCGCTGGCGCGACACGCCGGATAGGTAGCCAATTTCTTCCTGCGAAATCTCAAGCTCGCTTCGATGGCCGGGATACAAATGCGGATTGAACAGTTCGGCCAGACAACGTGCGACACGTGCATCGGGTTCGAGCAGGCGCTCATACTCGACCATTCCGATGAATTGACCCAAGCGCTCGTTCAATTGAAGCAGCAGGAACCGGTTGAATGCAATGCTGGTTGAGAGCAGCCACTCGAACGTCGCGCGCGGCATCCAGGCGATGCGCGTGTCCCGCAAAGCGACGATGTCGTACTTGCGCGGCTCACTCTTCAGCAACGAGCCCTCGCCGAACCATCCGCCTGGCCCGATGCCGGTAAATGTCACGCTCTTACCCGCCGCCGACATCGAACTCATCTTGACCAACCCGTCGATAACACCGGTCCACGCCTCGATCGTTTCGCCTTTGCGTATCACTACGGTGCCGCCAGCAAAGCGCCGCTCTTCAACTTCAGCCGTGACGCGCCCACGCTGAGCCTCGTCGAGGCCGACCCACCATGCTCCGGTGGCGAGCATGCCGACGAGTTGCGAAGATGGAGGATCGGGTTCGGCCACGACCCCATTCTCGCGCAGACTGTCATCCAAATGACAGTTACCCGGCGGCGGACGCCGTACCGTTCGGGATTGTCCGAGAGCGGCACCTGCTACCGCTGCAGTAAGCTAGTTCGAAGTTCAACAGCGACGTGATTCGAATCGCGCCATCAAGGAGACAATAGTGAATCGCGCGCCCAGCGCTACCGCGGCTGATACATTTCCGCGCCTGCTTGCTCAGCATGCGCAACAGCGACCCAATGCGACCGCGATTCGTGAAAAGGATCTTGGCATCTGGCAGAGCTGGACGTGGCAGCAGATGCGCCAGGAGGTTGGCGAGATTGCTGCTGGCTTGATTCAAGCGGGCTTCAAACGCGGCGACCACTTGGCGATCATCGGTGAAAATCGGCCGCGCCTGTATTTCACGATGACGGCGGTGCAGTGCCTGGGCGGGATTCCGGTGCCGATGTATCAGGATGCGGTGGCGGCCGAGATGACGTTCGTATTCGACAACGCCGAAATTCATTTTGCAGTCGTCGAGGATCAGGAGCAGGTCGACAAGGTGCTCGAGATCCGCGAGAAAGTGCCGCATCTGAAACAAATCTTTTACGACGATGCACGCGGGCTGCGTCATTATCAGCAGCCCGGGCTGCAAGCTTATGAAGCGCTGAGGGCCAGCGGGCAAACGCTGCTGCAACAACAGCCGTCGATTGTTGACGAGCAGATCGGCATCGGTCGTGCATCGGACGTGGCCGCGATGTTTTACACGTCGGGTACCACCGGCCACGCCAAGGGCGTCGTGCTCGGCTACGACAATCTGATTTCAGCGGGGCGCGCCGGCGCCGAAATGGAAGCGCTAAGCGCTAACGAAGAGGTGCTGGCCTACCTGCCAATGGCATGGATTGGCCAGAACATCTTTTCCTATACCCAGTGGCTCGTCTGCGGTTTCACGGTGAACTGCCCGGAGTCGGCCGCGACGGTAAATGCTGACATGAAAGAGATCGGGCCCACTTATTACTTTGCGCCGCCGCGCGTGCTCGAAGCCATGCTGACGCAAGTAATGATCCGGATGGAAGATGCGTCTGCACTCAAGCGGCGCATGTTTCACTATTTCATGGGCGTCGCACGCAACGTTGGCGGACGGCTGCTCGACAAGGATCCGGTGAGTACGGTCGACCGGCTGCTTTATTCGCTGGGCGATGCGTTCGTGTACGCGCCGCTGCGAAATTCGCTCGGTATGAGCCGCGTCAGGGTTGCATATACCGCCGGCGAAGCGATCGGACCCGATCTGTTCACGTTCTATCGGTCGCTCGGCATCAATTTGAAGCAGCTCTATGGCTCGACCGAAACGTCGGTGTTCGTGTGCGTGCAGGAAAACGGCGGCGTCAAGGCAGACACCGTAGGACCACCGGTCAAAGGCGTTGAAATCAAGCTCACCGACGCCGGCGAAATCCTGATTCGCTCACCCGGCCTGTTTCGCGAGTACTACAAGGCACCCGAGGCGACGCGGGAAGCGAAGGACGTCGACGGCTGGTTTCACACCGGAGACGCCGGCTACTTCGACCAGGGCGGTCATCTGAAAATCATCGATCGCGCCAAGGATGTCGGCAAACTATCGGATGGCACACTGTTCGCACCGAAGTACATCGAGAACAAGCTGAAATTTTTCCCGACGATCAAGGAGGCCGTGGCGTTCGGCGACCGGCGCTCAATGGTAACGGCGTTCGTCAACATCGACATGGAAGCCGTTGGCAACTGGGCCGAGCGTCATAACCTGCCCTACGCCGGCTATACGGATCTGGCGGCAAAGCCGGAAGTCCTCACGCTGGTGCGTGAAGCGGTCGGTAAAGTCAACGCCGATTTAGCCAGCGATCCGGCGCTCGCCAACGCGCAGATTCATCGCTTCATCGTGCTGCACAAGGAACTCGATGCGGATGACGACGAACTGACGCGCACGCGCAAGGTCCGCCGCGGCTTTATTCAGCAGAAGTTCGATCAACTGGTCGATGCTATGTACGGCGGGTTGAACGAGCAGTACGTCGAAACCGCGGTCAAGTTCGAGGATGGGCGCACCGGGAAAATCAGCGCGACGCTGAAAGTCATCGACGCCGAAGTCTTTCCTGCGCTGAAGAAGGCGGCGTAAGGAATGACTGCCCGTACGGTGGCAGCCATCGCATGCCTGGTAGTCGGCGTGGGTCTTGCCGCATGGTCATTGGCGAACGGTCAGTTGCTGCTCGCTGTGGCGGGCTTTGCATTGATCTTCACGTTCCTGTACCTGGTGATCGAAGCCGCGAACAAGGCGGGCAAGCCGAAGCACGAGATCAAGCGCGCGGCGAACTCGGCCTGGAGCATGAAGGACGAGGCCAGCCCTCCGGGTAAAGAAAACGGGGGCCGGAGGTGAGTCGTGCGCGTCCCGACAACGCGGGCAAAGTGTTGCTGAACGTCGAGGATGTTTCGCTCGCCTTCGGTGGCGTCAAAGCGCTGCAGCAAGTGTCGTTTGACGTTTATGAGCATGAGATACGCGCAATCATCGGCCCCAATGGTGCCGGCAAGAGCTCGATGCTCAACGTGATCAACGGCGTCTACACGCCGCAGCACGGCCGCATTACGTTTCTGGGCAGAGTGCGAGAGAACATGGACCCGCACGAAGCGGCCGCGGACGGTATCTCCCGCACGTTCCAAAGCTTGGCGCTCTTCAAGGGCATGAGCGTGCTCGACAACATCATGACGGGCCGCAACCTGCGCATGAAGACCGGTGTGCTCCTGCAGGCGCTGCATTTCGGGCCCGGCAGGCGCGAAGAGTTGCGGCACCGCGAGTTTGTCGAACACATCATCGATTTTCTCGAAATTCAGGCGTATCGAAAGACCGCGGTCGGTCGGCTGCCGTACGGGCTGCAAAAGCGTGTTGACCTGGGGCGCGCGCTGGCGATGGAACCGAAGCTGCTGCTGCTCGACGAGCCGATGGCGGGCATGAACCTCGAAGAAAAAGAAGACATGAGTCGCTTCGTGCTCGACGTCAACGAGGAATTCGGCACGACCATCGTGCTGATAGAGCACGACATGGGCGTCGTGATGGATATTTCCGACCGCGTCGTCGTCCTCGACTACGGCAAGAAGATCGGCGACGGGATGCCCGATCAGGTTCGCAATAGCCAGAACGTAATCGATGCTTACCTGGGTGTCGCTCACTGATGCGCACCTACCTCCTGAAAAATTGGGCGGTCGTCGCGCTGATCGCTGCGCTGGTGATCGGGATGGCATTGCCGCTTGCCACCGGTATCAGCGCCCCCGGCTTCTATTTCGAAGTGATGCTCGGCGGGTTGATGTCGGGCGTGCTGTATTCGCTGGTGGCGTTGGGTCTGGTGCTCATTTTCAAAGCGTCCGGCGTATTCAATTTCGCGCAGGGCGCGATGGTGCTGTTCGCGGCACTGGCGGTCGCGCGCATGAGCGAGGTGATGCCGCTGCCGCTAGCGTTCGTTCTGGCGATCGGCGTGATGGCGGCATTCGCCTGGCTGGTCGAGCGGGTGGTGCTGCGCCATCTGGTCAACCAGGATGCGGTGGTGCTGCTGATGGCCACCCTCGGCGTTTCATTTTTTCTCGACGGCTTCGGGCAGACCGTCTGGGGCAGCGACATTTATACGATCGATACCGGTTTGCCGAAGACACCGGCGCTGGTCTTCGAGAATGTATTTCAAGGCGGCATTCTGATCAACACCGAAGATCTGGTCGCCGCCGCAGTGGCGGCGTTACTCGTGATCGCGCTTGCGCTGTTTTTTCAGAAGACCGCCACCGGCCGCGCGCTGCGCGCAGTGGCCGACGATCATCAGGCGGCGCAGTCGATCGGCATTCCGCTGAATCGCATCTGGGTGATCGTCTGGTCCGTAGCGGGTTTTGTTGCGCTGGTGGCCGGCGTGGTCTGGGGCTCGAAGCTCGGCGTGCAGTTTTCGCTGTCGCTGATTGCGCTGAAGGCGCTGCCGGTGGTGATTCTCGGCGGGTTCACCTCGGTGCCCGGCGCCATCCTTGGCGGGTTGATTATCGGAGTCGGCGAAAAGTTCGCCGAAGTGTTCCTCAGCCCGGTCCTGGTTGCCCGGTTCGATCTGGCGGGCGGCGGCATCGAAAACTGGTTTGCGTACATGCTGGCGTTACTTTTCCTGCTGGTCAGACCCGAGGGGCTGTTCGGCGAGCGACACATCGATCGCGTTTGACCATGCTCTACAGAGAAAACGGCCAATTCAAAACGACCTACGCGGCCGATCAGCAGCTGTTGCCGATTGTGCAGGATCGCTGGTTCGTGATCGGACTGATTGCGTTCGCCTATATCGCTGTGCCCTGGCTAGCCAGCGATTACATGTTTCGCGCGCTGGTCATTCCTTTCGTAATCCTGGCAATCGCGGCGATCGGACTCAATATTTTGGTTGGCTATTGCGGCCAGATTTCACTCGGCACCGCGGCGTTCATGGCGGTCGGCGCCTACGCCGCGTACAACCTGGTGATCCGGATTCCGCAATTGAACTTCGTGGTGGTGCTGGCGCTGTCGGGTGGCATTGCCGCTTTGGTCGGCATGGTGTTCGGTATCCCGAGCCTCCGCATCAAGGGGTTGTATCTGGCGGTGTCAACGCTGGCCGCGCAGTTTTTCATCGACTGGCTGTTCGCGCGGGTGAGGTGGTTTACCGATTATTCGTCGTCGGGTTCGGTATCGACAGCGCCGATCCAGATGTTCGGCTGGACCGTCGAATCGTCGATCGACAAGTACCTGTTCGTATTGTCGATCGCGGTGGTGCTGACGCTGGCAGCGAAAAACCTGGTGCGCGGGCATATCGGTCGCGCCTGGATGGCTACGCGCGATATGGACGTTGCCGCCGAGGTGATCGGCATCCGCCCGGTCACCGCCAAGCTTTCGGCCTTTGCCGTTAGCTCGTTTTATGCCGGCGTAGCAGGCGCTCTCTGGGGGTTTGTCCACCTAGGCGCGTGGGAGCCGTTGGCGTTCAATATCAACCTTTCGTTGAACCTTCTGTTCATGATCATCATCGGCGGCATGGGCTCATTGCTCGGCGCATACTTCGGCGCGGCGTTCATCGTCCTGTTGCCGATCCTGTTGAATCAGGTTCCGGGCGCATTAGGCGTGCCGATT
>JACCYC010000051.1 GCA_013696665.1 Burkholderiaceae bacterium
GTGCGTGCCCGATTGATACTTCGGAAACGCCCGGCACCGCGGCCAGAAATGCTGCGAGATTGGCAAGGTTGAGATCGTGCCCCGCATTGACCCCCACGCCGACGCGCAGCGCAGACTCGGCCGTCAGTCCGTAAGCGCGCAGCGATTCGCCCTGTGAAGCGGTCCCGAAGGCGCGCGCGTACGGTTCGGTATACAGCTCGACGCGATCGGCCCCGATTGCGGCCGCGAGGGGTATCGCATCGGGTAGCGGGTCCATGAACAAGCTAACGCGAACGCCAAGCGTCTTCGCACGCTCGATCAGCGGACGCAACACGTCGCGCTGCTGGTTCAAATCCCACCCATGATCCGACGTGAATGCGCCGGTTTCATCAGGAACGAAGGTGCATTGCTGCGGCCGCGCCTGCTCGACGTAATCGAGCAAGCCGTGAAACGGATTGCCTTCGATGTTGAATTCGGCCGCCGGCCACTGTTGCAGCAGTGCGGACAGCTCGGTCACGTCATGCGCGCGCATATGGCGCCCGTCGGGTCGCGGATGCACGGTGATCCCATCCGCCCCGGCCTCGAGCGCGATCCGTGCCGCGTGCGTAACGCTTGGAATGCCAATCGTCCGTGTATTGCGAATCAGCGCGATCTTGTTCAAATTGACACTCAATGCGGTCATGGTGCTCAAGCTCAGCGCGTGATCACAACTGCTTCAAGTCCTGCAAGATGCGCCGCGTGTTCAACGGTTTACCATCGAGATGAAAACGAATCACCTGCCGCAATAACACCTTGCTTTCGGCGGCCACCTGCGGGTGAGCAAAGTCGCGCGCCTCCATGGCCAGAAGAGTTCGACCGCTGACGGTGTCGGCAAAACCGGACGCGTCTCGTTCGCGCGCCGTGTTCGCATCGATCAACTGTGCACCGCGGTCGCCCGAGAACGCGTATTGAGCCGCAGCATCGATCGGGCTGCCTTCGGCACACAGTGCAAGCGGCAGCGCGTAGCCAATATCCTGCAGCAGATCAAGCTCGAATCGGCGCAGCGCAGTGTCGTGTCGCGATTTCTGACCCAGCGATTGCAACAGCTCCACATAACTGCCAAACGTTGTCAAGTGCGGATCGCCGCGTGCCAACAGCCGAACCAGCAGTTCGTTTGCGTAAAACGCCGCCAGCAGCGCGTCGCCGCGCAGCGGTTGCATGCCACCGAGCCACTCGGCTCGTACCAATGTTTTAATTTCGTTGCGCCCACTCCACGACAATGCAATCGGATTAAAAGGGGACAGCAGTCCCCGAAATTGCGACGTGGGTCGCTTCGCGCCGCGTGCGACGACCGCCACGCGGCCAAACTCACGCGTGAACGTTTCGATGATCAGGCTCGTCTCACGCCATGGATACGAGTGCAGCACAAAGCCGGGTTGATGATCGATGCGCGAATCGCTGAGCTTGCGGCGTAGGGTTCGCTTGATGGCGCCGTCGGGCGCTGGCTCGGACGTGGGAAGCTTCTCGCTGACCGCCGCCAAAGCCCCTTCGCTCTCAGCCATAACCGAGGCTTTTCATTGCACGCGCGTCATCGCTCCAGCCGCGCTTGACGCGTACCCACACTTCCAGAAACACCGGATTGCCGATTGTCTGTTCGATATCGGCCCGTGCCAGTCGCGAAATCTCACGCAGCTTGGCGCCGTCCTTGCCGATCACAATCGGCCGGTGCGCTTCGCGCTCGACAAATAATGTCGCCGCGATCTGCGTGGTCGCGCGAGATTCGTCCCAACGATCGATTGTCACGGCGATACCGTAGGGAAGCTCGTCTCCCAGCAATCGATAAGCTTTTTCGCGTACCGATTCGGCCGCCAGAAAGCGCGCGCTGCGATCGGTGTATTGGTCTTCGTCGAACAGCAGCATGCCTTCAGGCAGCATCGGCCGGATTTCTCGCAGCAGATCGTCGAGCTGGCGTGACTTCTCTGCGCTGACCGGAACAATCGCGCGAAACTTGTAGCGGTTCATCGAGTCGGCCATCAGTGGCAGCAGGCGGTCGCGCTCGCTCAACAGGTCCGACTTGTTGATGGCGAGAATCACGTTACCGGAGTCCACTGGCAGCAGTTGCAACACCTGCAGATCGGCGTCGGTCCAACCGCCCGATTCGATCACCAGCACGATGGCATCAACGTCTTTCAGCGCGCCCGTCACCGCCTCGTTCATCCGCAAATTGAGCGCGTTGCGGTGGCGCCGCTGGAATCCCGGGGTATCGACAAAGATGTACTGCGCTTCGGAATCGGTTCGCACGCCGAGCACTCGATCGCGCGTGGTTTGCGGTTTGCGCGAAGTGATGCTGACTCGCTCGCCTACCAGCGCATTCACCAAGGTCGATTTGCCGACATTGGGGCGTCCGATGATGGCGACCATGCCCACCGGGCGCACAACGGCGGCGCCCTCGGTTTGCTGCGTAGGCCGATGCACTGAACTAAACAGACTGCGCCGCGGTGTCAACCGCGACCTTTGGGTCGGCAATGGCAGCGTCGACGTCCTCAACTCCGGCCGGCGGCACGGCTTTCTTGCGCGAGCGGCGTCCTAGTTGCGCGAACGCGTGATGCGCGAGGTCGAACGCATGCTTGGCTGCAGACTGCTCAGCCGCACGCCGGCTGCGCCCGCTTCCCCGTACATTGATCTCCAGCTTGGGAATCGAACACTCGACTTCGAATTCCTGATTGTGCGCCGCGCCGCGCGTCTCGACGACGGTGTAGACGGGCAGCGCGATGCGCTTGCCTTGCAGATATTCCTGCAGCAACGTTTTGCTGTCCTTGCCCAGCGTCTTCGGATCTACGGTCTTTAGCACCGGCTCGAACAGTTTTCCGATCACGGCGCGCGCTGCATCAAAACCTTGATCGATAAAAATTGCGCCGAAAATCGCTTCCATGGTGTCCGCAAGGATCGACGGGCGCCTGAAGCCACCGCTTTTCATTTCGCCCTCGCCCAATCGCAGAAAGTCCGCCACCTGCAACTTTTCCGCGATGTCCGCGAGCGAGGATTGCTTGACCAGATTGGATCGAAGCCGCGAAAGATCACCTTCGTCGAGCCGCGCGTACTTGGCAAAAAGCAATTGTGCGACAGAACAATTCAGGACCGCGTCACCGAGAAACTCCATTCGCTCGTTATGCACCGCGCCGTGACTACGATGCGTGACGGCCTGTTCGATCAGCGCGCGCTGGACGAATGTGTAGCCGAGGCGCTCTTCAAGCGCCGTCAGTTCCATCTGCTGCCTTCGGTCTCACTTACGGAATATCCCTGCGCTGCCGATCGCGTGTGGTTCCCGAAAAATCGATCACCAGCGCAACGGTGTCCGTCACCGGAATCTTCTTCGCATACGCGTAGCTGATCACGACTCGATCACCCTCTTTTGTAATGTCAAGATCACGGCTCGTGATCGACGTGATGTCATCGATCGTTGCGTGACGGTCGAACGCCGATTGAATCTCCCGCACCGTCGAACCTTCGTTCTTGATCTTCTGTACTGCGCGCTCGATGGCGATGTATTCGACCACCGCGGGAACCGTCTTGAAGCCCAGCGCCAGCAGCCCCACCGCGATGATGCCGACCAGGAACAGCCCGATCAAGCTAATGCCGAGCTGCCGATTCCTGCGGGTGCGCGCCGCAGAGCGGGGCGCTGGAATTAGTGTCGTGAAGTTCATTTTTTTCAGCATTTTCAACGTTCTGCCGTCGCCGGCTACCGGAAACCACCAATACGGCCCATATTGCCAAAATTCATCCAGATGAAAAAGGCTCTACCCACAATGTTTTCGTCTGGTACGAATCCCCAGAATCGGCTGTCCTCGCTGTTATCGCGATTGTCGCCCATCATGAAATAGTGCCCCGCCGGGACCTGGCACACCACCCCGCTCCCGCTGTATTGGCAAGCGCCAGGGTGAGTGTTACCGGGCTGCTCCCGCCCCATGCCAGCCGGCACCAGCTCGTCAACGATCAGACCATGTTGCGTTGCGTCCAGTGTCTCCGCAAACTGGGGATAGGTGCGCATCCGTTCGGGGTCGTAATACGGCTCAATTTTCTGCATCGGAATCAGCTGCCCGTTAATGGTGAGCTGTTTGTTGACGTATTCGACCCGATCGCCGGGCAGTCCCACCACGCGCTTGATGTAGTCCTGGGTTGTGTTCAACGGATAACGAAACACCATCACGTCACCGCGCTGCGGGCGGCCCAGCTCGACCACCTTCTTGTTAATGACTGGCAACCGAATCCCGTATTCGTACTTATTCACCAGGATCAGATCACCGATTTCGAGGGTCGGAACCATCGAACCCGATGGGATACGAAACGGCTCGAACAGAAACGATCGCAACAGAAATACCACCAGGATCACCGGGAAAAAACTCGCGGTGTACTCGAGCCACACCGGTTGTCGCACAGTCCCGTCATCCAGGCTCTTGCGTTCCTGCTCGACGATCGGCTCGTGTCGGTCAAGTGCGGCGCGATTGCGCGCATCAAAATCGGCAAGCAAACGGCTGGCACGTGCCAGGCGCTGCTTGCGAAACACGAGCTTGTCGGCCACCCACAGCACACCCGTGAACACTGTCAGAACAAACAGGATCAGCGCGAAATTCATAGCCGTTTACTTATCGTCGACTTGCAAAATTGCGAGAAACGCTTCCTGCGGAATCTCGACTGTTCCTACCTGCTTCATTCTTTTTTTACCCGCCTTTTGTTTTTCCAGAAGTTTTTTCTTGCGCGTGATGTCCCCGCCGTAACACTTCGCAAGCACGTTCTTGCGCAGCGCCTTGACGTTCTCGCGCGCGATGATATTGGCACCGATCGCAGCCTGGATCGCAACGTCGTACATCTGGCGCGGGATCAGCTCACGCATTTTTGCGGCGATCTCGCGCCCGCGATACGGAGCATTGGCGCGATGCACGATGGCGGCCAGCGCATCCACGCGGTCACCATTGATCAGCATGTCGACCTTTACCACATCGGCCGGCCGATACTCCTTGAACTCGTAATCCATCGAAGCATACCCACGCGACACCGATTTAAGCCGGTCGAAAAAATCGAGTACGATTTCAGCGAGCGGCAGATCGTAAGTCAGGTGCACCTGTCGGCCGTGGTAGGCCATGTTGGTCTGTATCCCTCGCTTGCCTGTCGCAAGCGTGATCACCGAGCCGACATGCTCCTGCGGTACAAAGATCGTGACGCTGACAATCGGCTCGCGAATCTCCTCGATGCGCGCAGGGTCAGGCAGCTTGGACGGGTTCTCCACCGACAACACCGTGCCATCGCGCAAAACGACCTCGTAGACAACGGACGGCGCGGTGGTGATCAGATCCATGTCGTACTCGCGCTCGAGCCGCTCCTGCACGATGTCCATGTGCAGCAGCCCTAGAAAGCCGGCCCTGAAACCAAAGCCAAGCGCTTGCGAAACCTCGGGCTCGAATTGCAGCGCGGAGTCGTTGAGCTGCAGTTTCGTCAGCGCATCGCGCAGCGCTTCATATTGGTTAGCTTCGACTGGAAAAAGGCCCGCAAACACCTGCGGCTTGGCTTCGTTAAAGCCCGGCAATGGCGATGCAGCGGGCTTGGCTACGTGCGTAATCGTGTCGCCAACGTGGGCGTCGCGCAGCTCCTTGATACCGGCGATGACAAAACCGACGGCGCCGGCCGACAGATGCTCCCGCGCGCGGGACTTCGGCGTGAACACGCCTACCTGCTCGACCAGATGCGTTGCGCCGCTCGCCATTAGCAGAATCTTGTCGCGCGGCTTCAGTATTCCATTGAAGACGCGAACCAGTACGACCACACCGACGTAGTTATCGAACCACGAGTCGATGATCAATGCCTGCAGAGGCGCGTTCGGATCGCCCTTTGGCGGCGGCACGCGTTCGATGATGCGCTCGAGAATCTCTTCGATGCCCTGACCGGTCTTGGCGCTGATTCGAATCGCATCGGTGGCATCGAGGCCGATCACATCTTCGATCTCTGCTGCGGCGGCGTCGGGATTGGCCGAGGTCAGATCCATCTTGTTCAATACCGGCAGCACCTCGACGCCGAGCTCGAGCGCGGTGTAGCAATTGGCCACCGTTTGCGCCTCGACGCCCTGCGTCGCGTCGACGACCAGCAACGCGCCTTCGCATGCAGCCAGCGAGCGGCTGACTTCATACGAAAAATCGACGTGCCCTGGAGTGTCGATCAAATTGAGGTTGTACTGGGTGCCGTCGGCCGCCGTGTATTGCAGCGCAGCCGTCTGCGCCTTGATCGTGATGCCGCGCTCGCGCTCGAGGTCCATCGAATCGAGCACCTGCGCTTCCATCTCGCGATCGCTTAGGCCACCGCAACGCTGGATCAAGCGGTCGGCCAGGGTCGACTTGCCGTGATCGATATGCGCGATGATCGAAAAATTGCGGATGTGCTGCATCAATGGACGAGGAGCAAAGAAAAGGGGGTGACCGTTAAGACACCCCCTTGTCGGTGTGGGCGCGGGATTTTACCGCGCTGCAGCGCCCTTCATCGGCAAAAGAGAGACGGATAGGCGAACTAGCGGCGAATAATCACAAAGCGTGTCGCTTCCCCGCGCCTTACAAGAACCGCGACGTCGCGCTTCGGATCGAGTTTGGCCACTGCGTCGTTGAACTGCCGAGTATTTTGCACATCGACGTTGTTCAATTGGAGGATCAAATCGCCGGTGCGCACACCCGATCCGGCAGCCAACCCTTCGGCGCCGTCAACCTGAACTCCACCGCGCAATCCAAGTTCCTTCAGCTTATCGGCGGCAATATCCGAAACCGCAAGTCCGAGGACATTCGCTGCGGGCGCAGGCTTGGGCGGGTCGCCTTGCCCACGAGCGGTGGGTACCGCCTCTGCAGGCAATTCGACGACGGTAATGGGCAGGTCGCGATTGGCACCCTTGCGAAACACCGTCATGTTGACCGCTGAGCCCGGCTTGGTGCCGCCCACCAGCCGAGGCAAGTCGCTTGCGCGCTCGACGGGCCGGTTATCGAAACGCAGAATCACATCGCCCGCTTCGACCCCTGCTTTCAGCGCCGGACCTGTCTTGTCAACCGACGTTACCAGCGCGCCTTGCGGCTTGGGCAGCCCAATCGCAGTGGCCACATCGCGTGACACGGCTTCAATTCCCACGCCGATGCGGCCTCGGATAACGCGGCCCGACGCTCGCAACTGCTGCTGAACGTTATTTGCCTCGTCGATCGGGATCGCGAAAGAGATGCCGTTGTAAGCGCCAGAGGTCGTGAATATCTGCGAATTGATCCCGACCACTTCGCCGCGCATGTTGATCAGCGGGCCGCCAGAGTTGCCCGGATTCACGGCAACGTCGGTCTGAATGAAGGGCAGGAAATCGCCCGTGTCGCGAGACTTCGCGCTGACGATGCCTGCGGTGACCGTGTTTTCGAGGCCGAAGGGTGATCCGATTGCAATCACCCATTCGCCGACCCGCAACTTGTTCGGATCGCCCATGCGTACGGCAGGCAACCCGGTAGCCTCGACCTTGATCAGCGCCACGTCGGTGCGTGTATCGGTACCGATCACCTTCGCCTTGAACTCGCGCCGGTCGGAAGTAGAAACCGTAATGTCATCGGCGCCGCGTACGACGTGCGCGTTGGTCATTACATAGCCGTCGGCAGACAAAATAAAGCCAGACCCGAGTCCGCGCGGCACGTCGCGACGTGGAGCCGGCTGCTGCGGGCCCTGCCGTGGCTGCGGCTGTGGCTGTTGCGGAGGATTGGGAAAGAAGCGGCGGAAGAATTCGTACATCGGATCGTTTTCATCGATGTCCGGGAACGGCAACGCACTTTGCGCCGCTCCGGCGCGCGCGGTCGTCCGAATCCCGACAACCGATGGGCCGACTCGATCCGCCAGATCGGCGAAGTCAGGCAACACTTGTGTGGGCGCCGACCCGACATTGGGCTGCGCCAATACATCAAACGTGAACTGCGGCACTGCGGTGACTGCGAGCGCACCCAGCACCAACGCAAACACTGCGACAGCAAACTTGCGACTCATGCTCATTTCCTTGGTAATAAAGATGCAGGCGCGCGCCTATCGCGAGCCACGAAATTCGACCGATCCCGCTAGCGCCCGCACCGTTGCCGGCGGCACCTCGCCGACTACAGTGACGAGCGAATCGCCTACGCGACGCGAGAATGCAGAGGTAGGGCCATGTATGTGCAAAGCATCCGTCGCTGGCGCCGGCATGCCAGGCATCGCCGACGGGCTTGCCGCGCTTAGCAGCGAGTGCGGTTCGATAAATACCGACACTGTCGCCAAACCGTCCGAAAACACCGCTTGCATCGCGTCGGCGCCGCCGATACGGCGTGCGACTTCGCGCGTCCTTCGAAATCCCAT
>JACCYC010000057.1 GCA_013696665.1 Burkholderiaceae bacterium
TTTCACGCCGTTCAGGTGTCCGACGTACACCAGATCCCTCAAGTACTCCTCTCGTGCCTTGCGGATGTCGCGCCCGCGCCAGCGCACTTCGCCTGCTGTGGGTTGCAGCAGGCCGCACAAAATTCGCAACAGACTGGTTTTGCCCGTCCCGTTTGCTCCGGCGACACGAAGCAGCGAGCCGGGCGCTACCGTGAATTCGAGTCCGGCAAACAGTGTCCTGTCGCCTCGTTCGCAGCTGAGATGAGTCGCTTCGAGCATCGGCAGGCGTTATAAGCGATGCAGCGCCGACGCGATAGTCGGAATACGGCTTCCCCCCGCACTGCGTGACATTACGGGCGGCAAACGGTTCGATTGACCGCAGCGATGTGCGCAATTCCGCGCATGGGGCAAGTAATTGCGCGGTCTACAATGCCGGCCTCGCGCGCTCGAACACACTCGGTCGCAGCGCTCGAACCCATCCCATGAAAATACTTGTCGTCGACGATCACTCGCTCATCACCGATGCCCTGAGCATCCTGTTTTTGGATCTCGATCCGACGGCTGAGGTCATCACAACGCGGACCGCCGAAGGCGCCCTGCAGATCCAGGACGAGCAGCCCGAGCTGGACCTTGTTGTCCTCGATCTGGGAATGCCCGGCGTGTCAGGTACGGCGCTGCTCGAAGCAATGGTCGCGAAGGCGCCCGAGATGAAAATTCTCGTGCTGTCTGGCAACCAGGATCAACGCAGCGTGATGCGCGTGCTGCAACTGGGGGCTGCGGGCTTTGTTCCGAAATCGATGGCATCCGAGACATTGCTGTCGGCCGTCAAGTTTGTCCTATCGGGCGGCGTTTACATCCCGGCCGATCTGCTCGAAGAGGTCAATCGCGCAGGCATCTTTGGAAATTCGGAACGCCTGCGCGAACAGAATGGCGGACGTGTCGAACTCACTGAGCGGCAGCAGCAGGTGCTTCAGCTGCTCGCACGCGGCGCGCCCATCAAGATCATCTGTCGCGAGCTGGGTCTATCTGAAGGCACGGTCAAGACCCACGTCACCGCAATCTACCGAGCCTTCGGCGCATCCAACCGTACCGAGGCACTGTTGGCTGCACGCCGCCACGGGTACGACATCGGTTGATCGGTAGCCGCAAGTCAGGTTGCGTCGCCCGCAGCAGCCGTCTCCACTACCGTTAGCCTTGCGACCGGTAGGGTCGTCATACCCAGCATCTCGGCCAGCGTGTTGTTCAACACGGCCGCAGTAGTAGGCTTCTGCAACACCACGGGTTCTTCGACTCGGCTGCGTGCGATTGCCGATGCCATCGTAGGATTGAGTACCAGCCGCTCGTGCATCACGCGCTGAAACTCCGCCATCACGTCAACACCCTGCACGGCGGTCAGCATCACCACCGGGACCGGAAAGCCGACCAGCTCGCGCACCCTGAATACCGCTTCGACACCGCTGATCGAGTGCGGTCCGAGATTGTGATCGGCAAGAATCGCGTCGATTCTGGCCTGCACACTGATGCGTTTGATCAGCTGTGCGTTGTATCCGGTTGAGGGCACCACCTCGGCGCCCCACGACTTGATCAGCCGCGTCAGGCTGTTCAGGATCTCGATGTTGTCTTCGATTACGACAAATGTGAATCCGTTGAGCGGGCGGATCGTGACGTCGATTGTTTCCGGCGAGCTACGCTTGATACGCAGCGGCGAGCTCGAGCGCGGCACTTCCACGCGAAAGACCGTGCCAGTGCCCGGACGTGTGGTCACGATCAACGGGTGGCCGAGCAGCCCGCAGATGCGCTTGACGATCGACAGGCCGAGGCCGAAGCCCGAGCCGCTGTTCTCGGCCTTGGAGCTTTCGCCGCGATAAAACTCTTCGAAGATCCGGTCAAGCTCGCCCTGCTTGATGCCGGGCCCGGTATCCCAGATCTCCAGACTCATCAAGCCGTTGCGCGGGCGCGCAGCCAGCAGCACCCCGCCCTTCTGCGTGTAGCGAATTGCATTGGCAAGAAGATTGCGGATCACCCGCTGCAACAGCAGCGCATCGCTGTCGAGCGGCACGCCGCCGCGCCGAATGCGCAGCGACAGGCCCTTGGACGCGGCCAGTGGCGTGAACTCCTGCTCGAGCAGCGAGAACATGTCGTCGATCACGACCTGCTCGACGCGCGGCTGTATCGAACCCGAATCAAGCCGCGAGATCTCGAGCAGCTCTTCGACGAGCTTCGACAATGTCTCGACCGCCGTCGACAGATTGTTCACCAACGGTTCGAGCGGCCCGTGTGCTCTCTTTTTCAGCAGCGACACATAGATGCCGATCGCCTGCAGCGGCTGGCGCAGATCGTGGCTCGCTGCTGCAAAGAACTGTGTCTTCGAGCGCGTGGCGTTCTCCGCCTCGCGCCGCGCATCCTCAGCCATGCGTTTCTCGGCGACGAGCTGCTCGACCAGCACTTCGTTCTCGTAAGTATTCTTGACCGACTCGAACACCGCGTTGCCGAAATCACGTCCATAAAGCACGGTGAACAGGAACACCGCTGTCATCACTACGGCCGCGGTGTAGTAGGTCGGGTCCTGCTCCAACACCATGCGGGCGATCAGCGGCAGAACCGCGAGCAGCATGAAGGCGTGGAACGCCGGCCGATGACTTGCGTAGAGGGTCAGCGTGCCAAATGCCACGCTCAACACCACAGCGACCAGTACCACCTGATGCAATGGCTGGTTGCTCGAAAAAAACATGAACCCCGCGATGCCCCATAGCGCACCCGACACCACCGCCTGCACAACCCAGCGCGTAGCCCAGCTGTCGACAGAATCGGCGGAACGATCGGTGCGCCGGAACTTGTACGAGAGGCGCAATCGCGACAACGACTCGAGCAGTATCACGAGCGACCAGCCGAGCAAAAGATCCTGACTGGTCGAATTCCACAGCACCATCACCAGTGCGAAAGCACCCACGATGCTCACCAGCACCGACTGCGGCACCTGCCGATACACCGACGCCATCACACCGGCTAGAATTTTTTCTTGCCGCTGCTCAGGTGTCTCTTCGGCAAAGCCGAATCGGGTCAGCGGGCCGGACATGGCGTGATCGGTGCTGTCATGGGCCGATCATAGGCGAGGCAAGCGCGGCCGAGTCAGATTTGGATAACGACTGAGATCAAGCACTGCGGCTCCCCCACGCTTGACGGCCAATCGCGCCCGCCCGCCGACGGGCAGCGTCAATTTGCGTGGACTGTGCCCAAAGGGAAGCCCGGTAAACACCGGTACGGTTGCGACCTCACGCACGCGGGTGATGACGGAGGCCAGATCGAAACCATTGTCGGTTGGCATTGGCGTGATCGGCGAAAAATCCCCAAGCACAATCGCGGCTTGTCGTTGCAGCACGCCGGCGTGCGCGAGCTGATAAAACATGCGCTCGAGCTTGTAAGCCGGCTCGTTGACGTCTTCCAAAAACAGAATGCCGTTGCGTACGCGTGGAAAGTACCGCGTGCCTAGCAGCGCTGTCACCATTGCCAGATTGCCGCCCCAAAGGCGGCCGGACACATCAGCGATCGGCCCATCGAGCTGTAGCCCGACGCTGTATTGGTCGGTGTCCAATAAATCGAAAAAATGCTGCAGCGTAAATGTGTTGGGATCAGTTGCACCGAAGTCGCCCGCAGACGGACCGGCGAAGCTGATGCCTCCATGCGTGAGATAGGCAAGATTGAACGCCGTGAAATCGCTGTAGCCGACCATCAGCGGCGCGCGCTCTTTGATCGCTTTGAAGTCAATGCGGTCAAGCAGGCGCGACAAGCCATAGCCCCCGCGCGCGCACAGGACAACATCGACCGCACGATCGGTTGCGAAGCGCTGCAAATCATGCAGGCGCACGTCATCGCTGCCCGCAAAGCGCTGATGCCGTTCGAAAACGCTGTCGCCGGCCGCCACGCGCCAGCCGCAAGCCGCAAACAGTGCCGCCGTGCGGTCAATTAGAGAGGGATCCGGGATAAAGCCGGAAGGTGCGATGAGGCCGAGTGTCTTACTCACAATCGTCCGCGTCGGCCGGCAAGGCTCCCTGCCGCTTCAATTCGCGACGCTCGACAAAAAAACTGGAGATGAGGCGACGGCTTTCTTCAGCCAGAACATCACCCCTCACCTTGGTGTGATGGTTCAGCTTGGGTATTGCGAACAGATCGATCACGCTGCCGCACGCGCCGGTCTTGGTATCCGCCGCACCGTAAATGAGCCTCCTGATCCGCGCGTGCTGCATCGCACCCGCGCACATCGCACACGGCTCGAGCGTCACGTACAGCTCGCAATCGTTAAGTCGATAGTTGCCGAGCAACTGCGCTGCGGCGCGCATTGCTCGAATCTCCGCATGGGCGGTCGGGTCGGCATTGCCGATCGGCTGGTTGAATCCCGTCGCCAGGATCTTGTTGTCTTTGACAACCACCGCCCCGACCGGCACTTCAGCCAGAGCCCAGGCGTTATGCGCCTGGTCGAGCGCCAGCCGCATGAAGGTTTCATCGCTGCTCGCTTCGCCGGCTATGTTGGGACGACCTTCTCCGCCTTCGGTGACTTCGATCTGACGGGCGAGCCACGCCTGGCGGCGCGATTCACGCTGTGCCTCATTCGCGCTGCGAGCTTGCGCAACAGCGTCGGCAACGCGCTCGAAGTCGAGTTGTTGTGCAGCGTCTGACAGCCAATCCGGCAGCGAGCCCCTGCGGTAGTCGGTGCCGTAATCCGAGCGTTGCAGGAAGCCCGCATCTACCATCCAGCGACGTAGTTCGACGTGATCGGTGGCAACCATCACACCGGCACCCGCCAGAAATCGCTTGAGGATTTCGTTGGCATCCTTTTCAGTGAACAACGCGCCCGAGGGGAATGCCAACGCCGCGCTCGCAAAAAGCAATTCCAGGTCGCCGCCGGCCTTTTGCTGCAGCGTGGACAAATGCACACCCTGGCGCAAGGCCAGCTGCGACATCCGCTCGACCCAATCGTTCGCGCTGAGCGCGGCGCTGATCTCGTTCATCCGCGCAGTCTACTAACACCTCTCACGCAACCATCAACTGCGCTGGCTGGACGCGGCTCGGGCAACCCTAGCGCTCCTATCTACTCCCATTCGATCGTCGCCGGAGGCTTCCCGCTGATGTCGTAGACGACACGGTTGATTCCACGCACTTCATTGATGATGCGATTCGATACACGCCCAAGCAAGTCGTGCGGCAGCTCGGCCCATTCAGCCGTCATGAAGTCCGATGTCTGCACAGCACGCAAGGCGATGACCCATTCGTAGGTGCGGCCGTCGCCCATCACACCCACGCTCCGCACGGGCAAGAAAACCGCGAACGCCTGGCTGGTTCGGTCGTACCAGCCACTGGCACGCAACTCGGCAATGAAGATAGCGTCGGCAAGTCGCAAAAGGTCCGCGTACTCGCGCTTAACCTCTCCCAGTATTCGCACGCCAAGCCCCGGCCCGGGAAATGGATGTCTGAAAACCATTTCACGCGGCAGACCGAGAGCAATGCCCAGATTTCGAACCTCGTCCTTGAACAGCTCGCGCAGCGGTTCGAGCAGTTGAAGATGCAGCGTCTCTGGCAGGCCGCCGACGTTGTGATGGCTCTTGATGGTGGTCGCCTTCTTCGTCTTCGCACCTGCCGATTCGATCACATCGGGATAGATCGTGCCCTGCGCCAGCCACCTCGCAGCCGGGAGCTTCGCTGCCTCTTCCTGAAACACGTGCACGAATTCTCGACCGATGATCTTGCGCTTGGCCTCGGGATCAGTCTCTCCCGAAAGGGTTGTCATGAACCGGTCGGCCGCGTCGATGTGCAGCAGCTTGATCCCCATGTGTTGCTGAAATGTATCGACCACCTGCTTCGCTTCGTTGAGTCGCAGCAGCCCCGTGTCGACGAACACGCACGTCAGCTGGTCCCCGATCGCTTGTTGGATCAATACTGCCGCGACGGAGGAATCGACACCGCCGCTCAAACCCAGAATCACTTCGTCGGTGCCGACTTGCTGGCGAATCTGTGCGATGGCCTCGGCCGCGTAGTCACCCATCACCCAATCGGGTGCGCATTGACACACATCGAGCACAAATCGCCTCAGCATCGCCTGGCCTTGCAGCGTGTGCGTAACCTCGGGATGAAACTGCACACCGTAAAAACCGCGCGACTCGTCGGCCATGCCAGCAATCGCGCAGCTCGGAGTCGACGCCATCAGCGCAAAGCCAGGGGGCAACTGCGTAACTTTGTCGCCGTGGCTCATCCAGACCTTCAACAGGCCATGGCCTTCGTCGTTGCGTGCATCTTCGAGGTCGGCAAGCAGCCTGGTATGGCCACGTGCCCGTACTTCGGCGTATCCGAACTCGCGCGAAGTGCTCGCCTCAACTTCGCCGCCCTGTTGCACCGCCATCGTGAACATGCCGTAACAGATCCCGAGCACCGGTACCCCGAGAGCAAAAACCGCCGATGGCGCGCGCAGCTCGTGCGCTTCGTAGGTGGAAGCGTGGCT
>JACCYC010000087.1 GCA_013696665.1 Burkholderiaceae bacterium
CGGTATCGATGGTCGCATGACCCGACATCATGATTACCGGCATCGTCAATTGACCGGTAGAGGCCCATTCCTTCAGAAGCGTGACGCCGTCGGTGTCAGGCATCCAAATATCCAGCAAGATCAAATCGAGCTCTTCGCGCAAACGCGCACTGCGCGCTGCCGAGGCGTTCTCGGCAGTCACGACAACGTGGCCCTCGTCAGCCAATATTTCTGACAAGAGTTCGCGGATGCCGATTTCGTCGTCAACGACGAGGATGTTAGCCATAGCCAATAAATTAATTGCAAACGACGGGCAAGCTTACGCCGCGCAGGATTTCACCAATTTGCGTGGTCAAGCTGCGTGGAGCGCGGGCGCCACCGCAACCGCGGCAAGGCGACGAAATACAATGGTAACGATGGCGCCGCTGTCGCCGCCGGCGGCCGCACTGCCGCGATTGACCACCTCGATGCGCGCTCCATGCTCGTCGACGATCTTCTTGACCATCGCCAGGCCCAGACCGGTGCCGCTAGACTTGCTTGTGACATAAGGTTCGAACGCGCGGCGCAGTACGTTTGGCGGAAAGCCCGGCCCGTTGTCTTCGACCGCGAGCCGCACGGCGCGCGCCTTGGTATTCGCTTCCTCGATTTCAACCAGCTCGGTGCGGACAAAGATGCGGGCATCACCGCGCCCAAGCAATGCGTCCTGTGCATTGGCCACAAGATTATGGATAACCTGACGCAGCTGCGTGGCATCCCCTTCGATCAACGGCAAGCCCGAACGCAAGGAAAGCTCGATAGCACCGCCGCTGACCTCGGCGCCATAAAGTGACGCGACTTCTTCGACGAGGGTGTTGAGCGCCAACGGAGACAACCGAGCCGGTGGCACGCGAGCGTAATCGCGAAAATCATCGACCATCCGCTTCATCGCAGCCACCTGATTGACGATAGTCGATGTTCCACGCTTTAAGACATCGGCGTCGGGAACCGATAGTTTTTCAATCAGCTTCATCTGCAATCGCTCGGCCGCGAGCTGAATCGGTGTCAGTGGATTTTTTATCTCGTGCGCCAGACGGCGCGCGACTTCGCCCCACGCCAGCGCGCGCTGTGCCGAAATGATCTGCGTAATGTCGTCGAACACAACGACGTAACCGAGACCATTGTCGAGCGGCAGGCGTGAACCGCGCGTCAATAACATCAGCGGCTCTCCGGCGGTGGCCGCCCCCTTGGCCTGATCGCTCGATTTTTCAGCGTTCGCTGTGCGCTTGACCTCGACCTGTTGCTGCCATGAATCCTTTGGCGAGGCGGTCAACGCATGATCAGCAAAGGCAGTGCTTAACGCGGTGGCCAACGTGGAATCGATCTCGTGCAGCGGACGATCGGTTTGCTGCAGAAGCAGGTGCCCCAAAATTCGAGACGCTCCATTATTAGCAGTCACCAGACGAAAGTCCTTATCGAGCACGATGACACCAGCCGATAGATTAGCCAACACGCGCTCGAGGTAGGTCTTGGCGTTCTCGACTTCGTGCTGCTTGGTTTCGACCTGATCGCGCGCTTCGGTCAGCTGCCGCGTCATTGCGTTGAACGACTGCGTCAGGAGATTCAACTCGTCATTGCCTGGAAACTCGCGCACCTGTCGGTAGTTGCCTTCTGCCACCGCCTTGGTCCCTTCGGCAACTTGCAGCAGTGGCGCCGTCATCGAACTGGCGAGCAGCACGCTCGATGCGATGGCCGCGAAAATCGACAGCAGCAGCGTCAGCGTCAACGTCAATCCGTAGATGGTCTGCAATCCCTGACGTGCGAGCGATAGTTCCTGATACTCGCGATACCCGTTTTGCAGCGCTTCGGCGTTGGCAGCGATCGACTCGGGTACCGGTTGAATCAGTTGAAGCAAGCGCACTTCCGTCGTCGGCACCATGCTTCCGAAAATAGAGCCTCGCCCAGACTTGAGTTCGTCCTGCAGACCGGGTACGGCGGAAGTTGAATCCGCGGGTCGCCGAGCCCCAACAGCAGGTATCGGGACAATCACACGGGCGCGCAGGCCGTAACGTGGCTCGATGGCGCCTGCCTCACCCTCGATCGTGGCGAAAATAAGGCGCTCCCGCGCCTGTCGCAACTCCACCGCAGAAGGAACTTCAGGTATCAGCTCGCCCAACTGCGAGCCGCTTGTTCCCACTGGCTGCCCATTGGCTGTGATCAACAAGGCATCTTGGATACCGCCCTGCTCGCGCAGTCTGTTCAGAAGCGCGAGCTGCGCGGAATGCGGCGCATCAGACAACTCGAGTGCCCATCTGCGTGCCTTGGCGCTGACGTCGTCTTTCAAGTTGTCGAGCGCCGCGCGGCCGAGTGTCAATCCGGAGTCCAGCGCGCGTTCGACGCGAACGTCGAACCACGACTCGATCGAGCGCGACAGAAACTGCGTCGACACAATGTAAATCAGCACGCCGGGCAGCACGCCCATCAATGCGAAAGCAACAGTGAACCGCATCATCATCCGCGCGCCGAACTGCTTGGCGCGCAGACGCTTGACGAGACGCCGGATAAGCGCGACGACGAGCACGAACAGCAGGCCCGCGATCACACCATTGATGCCAAGCAGAACCGGGTAGTTGCGCTCAAAGAACGCCGTGTTGCTGCTCGCCGACGCCAGCAGAAACAGCAGTACGCCACCTACGGCGAGCGCGGCGAGCAGTCCGTATCGAAGCGCGCGCGGCATCGACGGGGCTTAGCGAACCATTTCGGCGACTGGAACCTGGCGCCAGTCGGACGCCAACGTCCACTCGCGACTGGTAATCGCGTTGACCTGAAACGGCTTCGGCAGTTGATTGACGTCGAGCCGCATGCGAACCTGCGCATCGTATTCCTCCCTTGGCAATACGACGCCTTTCTCCGCAACCTTCCAGTTACGAACGCTCTTTAGTAGCGACAACGCTTCTTCGAGGGACTCGAAGGATTGCGACAACCCGCCGCGCCCCAGCCGATACTGCCGCGTCAGCGGGCTGTAAGACAATCGGTAGGTGAGCGTACTGGCCGCAACCCGCCGATCGAGCCAGTACCAGCGCTTTCGAAACAACTCGAACTCGATGTTGAAGTAAAGAGCGATTCCCTTCTGGACCGCTTCTTCCAGCGCCTGCGGCAGTTCAAACTCAAACGTTGCGTTGAGCAGCAGCGCATCGCCGTTATCCCGCGCGGGCTCGAGCGCAGCCGCCATTACGCCAATCCGGTCCTGCGCCGTTGCGACAGAAGGCGGGGCGAAGAACATCACGGCGATCAGGAGCAGCGGCCCCGTTATCCGTGTGAACCAGTGCCTGGCCGTCGCAAGTGATGTCATCCGGTCTTTTCGAGTAGCGCGTAGAAAAAGCCGTCGTGAAGTGTCGGCAGCCCAGACTGCCACGCAGGGGCGCGCGCCGCCGTCGGCAGGAGTTGCGCAGCCGGCAATGGCACGAGACGCGCCTCACAATGCCGCCCGACGAAACGATCAACTTGCTCGCGCCCCTCCTCCGGGAACAGCGAACAGACGGCGTAAAGCAGCCTACCACCCACTTTTAACAGCGGCCATAACGCGTGGAGCAATTCGCGCTGTACCTTTGTCAATTGCGCAACATCAGCCGATCGGCGTAGCCACGGGATGTCGGGATGCCGTCTGACGATGCCAGACGCGGTGCACGGCGCATCGACCAGAATGCGGTCAAACAGCGCGGCACCTGTCTCCGTTTTTGCAAGGTCTTCGATCTGCGACTGCCATGACTCGGGCCGCAGCGCGTCGCCGGTAATGAGGTGAGCCGTCAGCCCGCCGCGGCGGAGATTCTCCTCAATCCGCATCGCGCGAATCGCGTCGATCTCCAGTGCCGTGACGGTCGCCCCAAGTTCGGCCAGGTGCGCCGTTTTGCCGCCCGGCGCTGCGCATGCATCGAGCACTTGCATCCCCGCGCGCGCGTCGAGCCAGACCGCAGCAAGCTGGGCCCCTGCGTCCTGGACGGACACCTCACCTTCGCTGAAGCCGGGAATTGCTGCAACGGGGCGAGCGTCGTGCAGCCAGACAGCCTGCTCGCCCACTCGCGTCGCATCCATACCGGCCGCATTGAGATTTGCCAGGTAGCGTTCTGTCGGTAGGCGCGACACATTGACTCGCAGCACCAACGGCGGAGGCTGCCGTTGGTGTTCGGCGACCGATGTCCAGTCGGTCGGATACGCGCGCTGCAGCCGCTCGATCCACCAATGCGGCAAGTTGTAGCGCACCGTGTCATTGAGCTGCAGCTCGCTCAACAACGTGGCGCGCTGACGCAGAAAGTTGCGCAGCAGTGCATTGACAAAACCGGCCGCCCCGCGCGTCGGCAATGAATTGCGCGCTGAGCTGACAGCCTGGTCGACCACTGCGTATTCCGCATAGTTATCCGTTTGCAATTGCGCGAGCGCGACCGCCAACAGTGCAGCAACTTCAGCGGCCGGAGGTCGCGCAGCCAGCAACTCGACCAGGCGCTCGCTCGCCGCCAGATGCCGCACTGCTTTGTAGGTGGCGTCCTGTACCGCCGGGCGCAAATCGGGGCGGTCAGCGAGCGCAGCGGCTAGCGCGCGATCGAGCGACCGGCCGGCACGAAAGTGCTGCCACGCCTCGGCTGCGTAATGCAATACCTCGGCCAACGGCGGCGACGCAACCGCATTCACTCCGCCACGACCGCTACGGGACTGATGAAGCGGTCGCCCGGCTTGATTGGAAACCCGGACAAAAATTCTCGCGCGCCGGCACGCTTGCCACCCGGCCTTTGCAGTTGGGTCAGCAGCAACTCTCCGCTGCCGCAAGCGACCAGGACCCCTGAGCTGTCAGCCGCGCGCACAACGCCGACTTCTTCGGCGCGTGCAACGCTGTCGCCGGCGATAGCCTCGACGCCCCACAGCCTGATGGCGGCGCCGTTAAGCACGCTCGTGGCCACCGGAAACGGATCGAACGCACGCACTTTGCGCGCGAGCTTATGTGCGGACGCCGACCAGTCCAGCCATGCTTCGGCTTTGTTCAGCTTGGTTGCATACGTGGCGCCTGCGCCTTGCGGGATTGCAACCAGCCGATCGATGTTTCGCAACGCGTCGACGATCAATCGTGCGCCGATCCGCGCGAGGGCAGAGGTCAACGTTCCGCACGTGGCATCAGCGTCGATCAATACTTTCTCGGCTAACAGCATCGGCCCGGTGTCGAGGCCAGCCTCCATCTGCATGATCGTGATGCCGGTTTCGTGGTCGCCCGCTTCGATCGCACGCGCAATCGGTGCCGCGCCACGCCAGCGTGGCAGCGACGACGCGTGGATGTTCAACGCGGAAAGCTTGGGTGTCCAGTGGCCGGGCAGTCCGCGCGGGATGTCAAGTACGTCGGGCGGAAGAATCAATCCGTAGGCAGCAACCACAAGCACGTCGGCGTCGACCGCGCGCAAGCGCTCCCGCGCCGTCTGCGCAGCATCGCCCTTGCGCAGCGACTCAGGAGTTTCAATGGCAATCCCATGCGCAATCGCTTGCCGCTTGACTGCGCTAGCTGCCAGTTTCAGGCCCCGGCCCGCGGGACGATCGGGCTGCGTTAGCACCAGCGGCACCGTCCAACCAGCGCCAGGAGCCGCGGCGACGATGGCGTCCAGAGCGACCGCCGCGAAGTCCGGCGTGCCGGCAAAGACGATTCTCATCGACCCATTCTAGAGGGCGATGTACGGGTTCCTACATCTGACGAAACAGGTGCACGTACTGCCGCGCCACCGGCAGCTCGCGGTGAGTGTCACGCATTCGAACGTAGAGCTTGCCGGCCAGGTCCCGGCGGGTGGACACGACAGCGTTCAGATTGACGATTACGGACCGATGGATCTGCGCGAAGTCGTCGCGCTTCAATTGCTCAACAAGTTCGGACAGCGGTACGCGGATCAGCCATTCGCTGATCGCAGCGCCGTCGCGCGCGAACACGCAGGTGTATTTGTCGTCGGCTTGAAAGTACAACACATCGGCCACCGGAATCTGCTGCGTAATTTCGCCATCGGCCGAGCGCTTGGTTGCCCGAATCCAGCGCAGGTGGTGCGTTTCCGCGCGTGTGCTCGGTTGCTGCGAAAGGTGCTGCGAAAGCTGCTGTAACAGCGGACCGAGATCGCGCGCAAGCGTGCGCGTAGCCACACTGCTCTTGCGAAGCTTATCGACCGTTCGTTGCAGCCGCTCATCGGTGACCGGCTTCAACAGATAGTCAACGGCGTCGCGCTCGAATGCATCGACGGCGTACTGGTCGTACGCGGTAACGAATACCACCTGGGTGTTGCCGGCGATCTGTTCTGCTACCTGAAGGCCCGTCGCCCCCGGCATCCGAATGTCGAGAAACGCAATATCGGGAGCGTGCTCGGCAATAGCGGCGGCAGCGGTTGGACCACTGTCAGCGGTTGCAACGATCTCCAGCTCGGGCCACAGCCTTGACAACTTATCGCGCAGATAACGCGCCAAGTGCGCCTCATCGTCAGCAATGATCGCCCGCATCGGTATCTAAATGCTCAGGATGAAAGAGGAATCGTCATCGTCACACGCGTTCCGCGAGCGAGTTCTTGCACCACCAGTTTGGCCTGTTCTCCATATAGCGAGGCCATTCGCTCGCGCAGGTTCGAAAGGCCGACCCCAGCGGTGGACTGGGGCTTGAAGCCCAGCCCATCGTCCTCGACATCGAGCTGTAGCGAACCGTTTGCAGCGCGGGCGACCACGCGCACGCTGCCTCCTTCGAGCTTGGGTTCGAGTCCGTGCTTAATCGAGTTTTCGACCAGCGGCTGCAAAGATAGCGGGGGAATGCGTGCCTCGCGCAACTCCGCCGGTACATCGACCGTGTACGAAAGACGTTTGCCCATCCTGATGCCCAAAATGTCCAGATAGGCAGCGATCAGCGCGGCTTCCTGGCCAAGCGTTGTGCGCTCGCTGCGGCTCGCGGTCAGCGACGCGCGCAGCAACTCGATCAAACGCTCGAGCATCAGCCGGGCCTTGTCGGGTGCGGCATCGATCAGACACACCACGTTGGCAAGCGTGTTGAACAGAAAGTGCGGCTCAATTTGCGCCTGCAGTGATCGGAGCTGGGCATCGATCGCCTGACGCTGCAGTTCGACCGACCGGGCGCGCTCGCGCTCGTGCTCGGCTTCGGCGCGTGCCAGACGCGTCCTGCCGGCCATGTAGCGATACCAGAAGGTCGAGAAGATGATCGACACGGTGATGATCGCGACCAAAACGCGGGGCGCGCCCTGAACGATGCGGGCGACGTCGACGCCGAGCAGGCTTAGGCCGATCCAGTAACCGATGATGCAGCCGACAATTGGGATGCCGGCAAAGAACATGACCCGGTTGCGCGTCGAAAAAGCCTCAATCCGCGCGCGGCCGATCACATATGCGCCAACTTCGAACAGCGCATAGATCGTGAAACCGATACTTTGAGCAATTACAAAGTTCCAGGCAAGAATTCGCTCCGGATCACTGCGTGCCGAGAACGCCCAGCTGATCAGCGTCAACACCACGGCGATCGCGGTGTTGAACAGCAGTGTCCATAAGACCTGCAGCCAGGTGGGCCCGCACGGCTCGGTCGAAAATGACAACCAACTACGCCACGACTGGCGCACCACCGACACGCTCAACATTGCCATTTACCGCCGCTTATAGTCGGAGTGGAATGTAGCCGCTGGCGGGCTGCGCAAAGCTCCTCAGTGACGAAGCGTCATAAATCCGGCGCCAATCGCCGGACAGCGCGGAACGTATCAGGCGGCCTTGACTTTGCGCTTCTTGAAACGGGTCCTGATGCGGCTCTGTTTCAGCGCTGACAGGTACTCGACGAACACCTTGCCGTCCAAGTGATCCATCTCGTGTTGCACGCATACAGACAGCAAACCCACACACTCGACTTCGTAGGCAGAGCCATCAGCTTGTTGCGACCGCACGCGCACTTTTGCGGGCCGGGTGACGGCGTCGTAGACGCCCGGGACTGATAGACAACCCTCTTCGCACTCCAGCGTTTCTTCCGATGTCCACACTATCTCTGGATTGATGAATACGTGCAGCTGGTCTTTGGTTTCGGAAATGTCCAGGACCACTAGCCTTTCATGCACATCGACCTGGGTCGCCGCCAGCCCCACCCCGGGGGCTGCGTACATTGTCTGTGCCATATCTTCAATCAGCGTCGTCAGGCGCTGATCGAAACGCGTAACCGGCCGCGCCACGGTTTTAAGCCGCGGATCGGGGTATTCAATGATGTTCAGTAATGCCACGCTGCCTCCAGCCTACCCAACGGGCGTCGCACGCGCCATGCCGACACTTTCCGAGCCTGTCGTTTCAATCTGCCTTATTTGGCCTGTCTTTGCGTGCTTTTCAAGCGCCTGCCAATCGGCGACTGCGCCAAACTTGCGCGACCGGATGGTACGGGTCCGACCAATGGCATCGCGCCTAGTCGGGATCGAACGGTCCTGGTATCCGTTGCTATATCAATGCATTACCTTCAAAATTTGCGGTGCGTTATTAGATATCCTCATATTCCGAAGCAGGCCAAGACTACAAACACGCTGGGTTTGCCGGCGGGTTTCGTCTGTTGGGTGATCCGCTGGGCGCGTCCACTGTTTTTTCAGTTGACTCCGGCGGTTGTGATCGATAAGCGTGACAGGAGCTTGCATGACGAACGTTAAAACCGGCCTTCTGGCGACCGCGATAAGTGCCATTGCCATGTTGGCTGGCAACGCGACCGCCCAGGATTCCACGCCCGCCTCGCGGTTGCCTGTCACACCGCAACAGCGCAGCACCGCTGATCAAGTTGCACAGGCCGGTGTGCCGCTGGCAGCCCTTGCCCCGACGGCGCCCGATCGCTACACCGTCAAAAGTGGCGACACGCTTTGGGATCTCTCTCGCATGTATCTGGTGAGCCCCTGGCGCTGGCCCGAGCTGTGGGGCCTCAACAAGACCCAAATCAGAAACCCACACCTGATCTATCCGGGACAGGTACTGGTGCTGACCAAGACCGGTGACCGCGCCATGCTGGGTTTGGCAGAGGGTGAGCCGGGGAGTGGCCGCCTGGAGCCGCGTATCCGGGAAATGACCGGAGACCGCGCAGCGATTTCTGCAATTCCGACCAATCTGATCGCTCCGTTTTTGTCGCAACCTCTGGTGCTCGACGCCAATGGGTTGGCGGATACGCCGCGCATCGTGGCTACCCAGGAAGGACGCGTCTTCGTCGGTCGCGGCGATGACGCCTATGCGCGCGGGATACAGGACGACATGATCGTCAACTACAACGTATTTCGCCCGTTGCGGCCGCTGTATGACCCTGACGACAAAGTTCGCAAGAACCCGATTGCCTATGAGGCCTTTTACCTCGGCACCGCCAACAAGGTCGGCGGCGGAGAAATCGCCAAGATGCGCATCGATTCCAGCAAGCAGGAGATTGGGGTTGGTGACCGCCTGCTGCCGGTCGAGCGTCAGGAACTCATTACCTATATGCCCAAGCGGCCAGCCTCGCCAATCGACGCGCGCGTCATCGCGATCTACGACGGGGTGCGTTACGCCGGCGGCGGTCAAATCGTCACGCTGAGCCGTGGCACTGAGGAAGGGGTTGCTATCGGCGATGTGTTGCAGCTGCTGCGAACCGGCGAGACGAAGCTTGACCGCACTGCGAGTAAGCGCGAATTCATCAAGCTGCCGGACGAGCAGATCGGGCTTGCCTTCGTTTTCCGGGCCTTTCCCGGCATTTCGTATGCGCTGATTCAGCGTGGTACACGCCCTGTCGAAGTGGGCGACCGCGCTTCAAATCCAACCGACAGCCTGGACCTGACCACGCAGCCTGCGCCTGAAGCCGAGGCTGACCGGGCATTAGGTCAAGCCTCGAGCACTAACCGCGCCCCGCAGTAGCGCCCCCGCGCCTCTTCGTTACGACTCGATGCAGGCGGCCGAGCGCGCCGCCTGGTTGCGGCTGATCCTGTCGCCTGGACTCGGCCCGCGCACGGCGCGCCAGCTGCTCGGAACCTTTGGCCTACCCGATGCTATTTTCGAAGCAGGCCTCCCGGCGTTGTTGCGTACGGTGCCCGAGCCGTTGGCGCGCATCCTGGCGCAACCTCCCGGCGAAGAAGTGCGGCTCGCGATTGAAGCAACGGAAAAGTGGCTGGGAGCGGCCGAGGATCACACCTTCATCACGCTGGCCGACGCGAGCTATCCGCAAATCCTGCTGACAACCGCTGACCCGCCGCCGGTGCTGTTCGCCATCGGTCGCGTCGAGCTATTGAATCGTCCTGCCGTTGCGATTGTGGGCAGCCGAAACGCCACCCGGCAAGGTACTGAAAATGCGCATGGGTTTGCGCGTGCCCTCGCGCAGTCGGGCGTCACGATCGTCAGTGGACTTGCGCTGGGGATCGACGCCGCAGCGCACAGCGGTGCGCTGGCATCCGACAGCGCCGCGTCAACCATTGGCGTGGTTGGCACTGGGGTTGATGTGATCTACCCCGCGAGCAATCGCCGTTTGACGCTCGATGTACGTAAGCGCGGCCTCGTGATTTCGGAATTTGCCCTATGCACGCCGGCCATCGCACACAATTTTCCCCGTCGCAACCGAATCATTGCCGGCATGACGCGAGGCGTGCTCGTGGTCGAAGCCGCTTTGCGATCGGGCTCACTTATCACCGCGCGTCTAGCTGCCGACTGTGGGCGCGATGTCTTCGCGGTTCCCGGCTCGATTCATGCGCCGCTGTCCAAAGGCTGCCATCGCCTGATCCGCGATGGCGCCAAACTGGTCGAGTCGGCCAACGATGTGCTGGAAGAACTGGGCCTCGCCGGTAGGACCAGCGCCGAACCAACTGCGCCACCGGAGCCTGCCGCACACGCGGACGTTCTGCAGCTGCTCGGCCACGACCCGATTGACCTGGACCAGTTGGTCCAACACAGCAACCGCGAAGCAGGCGAACTCGTCGGTGCACTGCTCGAACTCGAATTGGCACAATATGTTGAGCGTCTACCGGGTAACCGATACCAAAGGTTGCGTTAATCCCACTAACACCCTTTACATCGCGACAGCGGTCGCATAGATTGCGAAGAACGTGTTCGACGTACTTGTCTATCTGTACGAAAACTACGGCGCGCTGCACGCGTGCCCGGACTCCGACTCGCTGTCGAAACGCCTTACTGACGCCGGGTTCGACGACGATGAGATCTCCGACGCTCTGGTCTGGCTGTCGGGACTGCAGTTGATCACCTCTGAATCGATCGCTGTAGGGCCGGAAAGCGAGCGTGCCTTTCGAGTCTATGCAGCAAGCGAGTTCGAGCGGCTTGGGATTAAAGCGGTCGGCTTTCTCAGCTTCCTCGAGCAGGCCGCGCAGCTGACGCCCACGCAGCGCGAAATCGTGATCGAGCGCGCGCTCGCGACCGATGAGGCGCCTATTTCGCTTGAAATGCTGAAAGTCATCGTACTAATGGTGCTGTGGAGCCAGCAGGCTGATATCGACATCTTGCTGCTGGAGGAACTGCTCGGTGCCGGAGACGATCGCCCCCTCCACTAGGTTTTTTTAACCGGCCACACCCTCTGACGCGGTACGGCTATTGGGGAGGCAAAGGCCGCCACCCTTCGTCGCAGTCCTATTTAGTTGTTATCCTAAAAAAAGGACCAAGCTAGGCGCCCTGCTCGTTTTGGGCGGCTCATCCATTCATGTCGAAAACCCTGATCATCGCCGAGAAGCCGTCTGTGGCTGCGGATATCGCGCGCTCGCTTGGCGAGTTCACCAAGCATCAGGATTACTTCGAGAATGACCAATACGTGCTGTCTTCAGCCGTAGGCCACCTGCTCGAACTGCGTGCACCCGAGGCTTACGACGTCAAGCGCGGCAAGTGGACCTTTACCCACCTGCCCGTGATTCCACCGCATTTTGATCTGGCGCCGATTGCGCGCAGCGAGGCGCGGCTCAAGGTATTGATGCGGTTGCTCAAGCGCAAGGACGTCGGTGCGCTCATCAACGCCTGCGACGCCGGGCGTGAAGGCGAGCTCATTTTTCGCTACATCGTGCAGGCCGCAAAGGCCAGGCAACCGGTGCTCCGCCTGTGGCTGCAGTCGATGACACCGGCGGCAATCCGCGAAGCGTTCGAGCGGTTGCGAAGCGATGACGAAATGATGCCACTTGCCGACGCTGCGCGTAGCCGGTCAGAAGCTGACTGGCTCGTGGGCATCAACGGCACGCGCGCGATGACCGCATTTAACAGCAAGGAAGGCGGCTTTTATCTGACGACGGTGGGGCGCGTGCAGACGCCCACGCTGGCGATCGTCGTCGAGCGCGAAGACAAGATTCGAAAGTTCGTGGCGCGCAACTATTGGGAGGTGCGTGCGACGTTCGGCGCAATCGCCGGACCGTACGACGGCCGCTGGTTCGACCCCAAGTTCAAGAAAGCGGAAGACGTTGATGCGCGCGCGGAGCGCGTGTGGGACGAGAGCAGTGCGGTTGCGATCGCCGATGCGTGTCGCGGCAAGACCGGTATCGCGACCGAGGAAGCGAAGCCAAGTACCCAGCTGGCACCGCTGCTGTTCGACCTGACCTCTTTGCAGCGCGAAGCAAATTCGAAATTCGGGTTTTCAGCCAAGACGACGTTATCGATCGCGCAGGCGCTGTATGAGCGGCACAAGGTTTTGACGTATCCGCGGACCGATTCGCGCGCATTGCCGGAGGACTATGTTCCGACAGTCCGCAAGACGATGGATGCGCTGGGCGGCGTGGGCCCGTACCGCGAGTTCGCAAAGAAAATTGTCAAGCAGGGATGGGTCAAGCCCAACAAACGCGTATTCGACAACGCCAAGGTATCCGACCACTTCGCGATTATCCCGACCCTGCAGGTGCCGAAGCAATTGTCCGAGGTCGAAGCGAAGTTGTACGACCTCGTCGTCAAGCGCTTCCTGTCGATCTTTTTCCCGGCGGCCGAGTACCTGGTGACCACGCGCATCACCGAGGTCGAGGGGCATTCGTTCAAGACCGAAGGCAAAGTGCTGGTCGAGCCCGGCTGGCTCGCGATCTACGGTCGCGAAGCAATGGAAGAGCAAGGCTCGCTGCCGAAGATCGAGCAAGGCGAGCAGGTACAGACCCAGGAAGTGCAATCGGTTGCACTGGCCACTCGACCGCCTGCGCGCTACACGGAAGCCACGCTGCTATCGGCGATGGAAGGTGCCGGCAAGCTGATGGAAGACGATGACCTGCGGGCCGCCATGGTGGGCAAGGGACTCGGCACTCCAGCGACGCGCTCCACCATCATCGAGGGTCTGATCGATCAGCGCTACATGGTGCGCGACGGCAAGGACTTGCGGCCCACGCGCAAGGCATTTGACCTGATCACGCTGCTCAAGGGGCTTGATGTGCCCGAGCTGACGGCGCCCGAACTGACCGGCGAGTGGGAGCACAAGCTTTCGCTGATGGAGCACGGCCAGCTCAAGCGCGATCTGTTCATGAAAGAGATCGCAGGGATGACCAAGAAGGTTGTCGATCGCGCCAAGAGTTATCAGTCAACGACGGTACCGATCGATGATCCCGCGACGCTCGCGACACCGTGCCCGAATTGCGGCAAGAAGATCGTCGAGAACTATCGGCGTTATGCGTGCACGAAATGCGAGTTTTCACTGCCCAAGCATCCGGGCAGTAGAACCTTCGAGGTGGAAGAAGTCGAGCAGTTGCTCCGAGACCGAACCATCGGTCCGCTGCAGGGGTTCATCAGCAAGATGGGGCGGCCGTTTGCTGCGGTTTTGAAGATCACGCCGGAGCTGAAGCTCGAGTTCGACTTCGGTCAAAGCAACGAAGGCGAGGGGGGGGAGCCGATCGACTTCTCGGCGCTATCACCGATGGGGCCGTGCCCCAAGTGCGGGGGCGGTGTGTTCGAGCAACCGATGTCGTACCTGTGCCAAAACAGTGTCGGTGCCGAGAAAAAATGCGACTTCCGCTCGGGCAAAGTCATTCTTCAGCAGCCAATTGATTCGACGCAAATGACGAAGCTTCTTGTCGACGGGCGAACTGATGTGATGCGTGGCTTTGTATCGAATCGAACGCGCCGAAAATTTTCGGCGTTCCTTGTCAGGAAGCCTGACGGCACCACCGGTTTCGAGTTCGAACCGCGGCCGCCGAAGGCGGGGAAATCGGCCGTGCCGGTGGCATCGACAGGCGCCGCGCCCATCAATGGAAGTTCGACTGAAGTGCCCGCCGCGAAGGCCAGCAAGGCTCGCGGCCGCGGCCCCCGCGCGCCGGCAGTGACGCTGCCCGCAAAGAAATCGCGTAGGCCCGCACCTAAGCGCGCGTCTGAAGAAGCTGCGCCTGCCATCGTTGGTCGCAAGCCCGCAGCGAAGGCGGTCCGATCCGCAGGCGCTAGAAAGCCTGCAGCCCGACGTTAACGTTGAGTCGCTAACTACGTCACGGCAGTGTGAAACGCGCCTAACTAACCCGACTAGTGATAAAACTGCGCCAGGCGATCGACGCAAGACGCCGCTGCCTGCTGGGCGCTGCGGCGGCGTCGCTTTCCGATTCCACGATCGCGCAGCTCTCCTCGAGCCGGACACTGAGAATCATTCTGACGGCGCCGCCCGGCTCCTCGATCGATGTGCTGGGCCGCGTAGTCGCCGACAAAATGCGCGAGCGGATGGGCCACGCCGTGCTGGTTGAAAACCGGCCCGCCGCCGGCGGCACTGTCGGTACCAACGAGATTGCAAAGGCGGCGGCCGATGGATCAACAATCGGGCTGTCATTTACCGGCCCGCTCGCAACGGCGCCGTTTCTGTATGCGAAGTTGCCGTATGACCCAATAAAAGATCTTGCTCCGATCGTTTTGGTGGGCACCGCACCGAATGTTCTCGCGGTCAACGCTGCACTGCCCGTCAAGTCGTTCACGGAATTCCTGGCCTATGCGCGCCGGAATCCAGGGAAGCTGAACTACGCGTCGGTCGGCAATGGAAGCGCCTCGCATCTGTCCATGGAATTGCTGAAGACCGAGGCCGGCCTCTTCATGGTCCACATTCCGTACAACGGCGCTCCCCCCGCCGTGCAGGCCGTTGCCGCGGGTGATGTGCACGTTGTGATGTCGAACCCCACCACGCTATTGCCCATTGTTCAGTCAGGACGCGTAAGGCTGCTGGCGGTCACCAGCCGCCAGCGATGGGCCGGGCTGCGCGACCTACCCACGAT
>JACCYC010000115.1 GCA_013696665.1 Burkholderiaceae bacterium
GGCCACGCAGCTGCGCCAGCCGCTGCTCCGCGACAGTGTCTCGCACGAGGTGGTTTTTTTCTTTCCCTACCCTAAAAGGGGAACGATCCAAGCGCAAGCGTTGGGTGAAGCGGCGCTGCCTTCCGGCGTCGTCGAGGAACGGAGTGGCCGCGGAAGCTTCCGGGCCTGTTGTCTGAGCGCAGCGAGTTCACAGGCCCGCCGCGGCCACGAGTACCACAGAGCAGTCGCGAAGCGACCGACGACTCAGGCAGCGCCGCTACCCCCAACGCTTGCGCGCCGCGACCAACCATCACCAGCAGCGACACCGCAAAGTTCACATCAACACAATGTCGTACTGCTCCTGCGAATACACCGACTCGACCTGCATCGATACAGGCTTACCAACGAAATCCGACAGCATCGCCAACGATTGAGATTCATCTTCGAGGAAGACGTCGATTACTTGCTGCGAAGCAAGGATGCGAAACTCGCGCGTTTCGTTGAATAAGCGAGACTCGCGCAAGATCTCGCGCAGGATCTCAAAGCACACGGTGCGCGACGTCTTGACTTGGCCACGGCCCTGGCACGTTGGACACGGCTCGCACAAAATATGCGCAAGCGATTCGCGCGTGCGTTTGCGAGTCATTTCAACCAGACCGAGCTGGGTAAAGCCGCTGACCGTCATGCGTGTACGGTCGCGCGCCAGCGCTTTCTTCAATTCACTTAAAACCGCCTCCTGATGTTCCGCATTCACCATGTCGATGAAATCGACAATGATGATGCCGCCGAGGTTGCGCAGTCGCAACTGCCGCGCGATTCCTTGTGCAGCCTCCAAATTCGTCTTGTAAATCGTGTCGTCGAAACTTCTTGTGCCAACAAACCCGCCGGTGTTGACGTCGACGGTCGTCATGGCCTCGGTCTGATCAATGATCAAATACCCGCCAGACTTCAATTCAACTCGGCGTGCCAGCGCGCGTTCAATTTCCGCATCAATCGAATGCATATCGAAGAGGGGCCGCTCTCCGGTGTAGTGGCTGAGCTTTGATTCGACCCGCGGCACAAACTGACGCGTGAACTGATGCAGCTTCTGAAAATTCTCACGCGAGTCAACCTGGACGGTGGCAGTGGCCTCGGTGGTCACGTCGCGCAATATGCGTTGCGCCAGCCACAGTTCCTGATACAGCACTGCGGGAGCCACGCTCTGCGCGCGCCGCTCTTCAATTCGCCGCCATAGCGTTCGCAGATACTCGAGGTCGTTGGCGAAATCATCGTCGGTAGCATCCTCGGCGCTGGTGCGAATGATGTACCCGCCGCGTTCGTCGGGCGGCACCAGACGCTGCAGCGTTTCGCGTAGTTGCGTGCGCTCTTCCTCGTTTTCGATGCGTTGCGAAATTCCGATGTGCGGGTCCTGCGGCAGATAGACAAGCATGCGGCCGGCGATGCTGACCTGGGTCGACAAGCGCGCGCCCTTGGTGCCGATCGGATCCTTGACTACCTGCACAAGAATCGTCTCGCCTTCTCGCAGCAGCCTTTCAATTGGCGGCGGCTTCTCCGGCGCGACTTGCCGGTACTCCCAGATGTCGGCGACGTGCAGGAACGCTGCACGCTCGAGTCCGATATCGACGAAGGCCGATTGCATTCCTGGCAGCACCCGGGCAACCTTGCCAAGATAAATGTTGCCTACGATGCCGCGTGACGCGCTGCGCTCGATATGCAGCTCCTGGACAACGCCCGCGAGCAGGATCGCGACTCGCGTTTCCTGCGGCGTAATGTTGATCAGGATGTCTTCCATCAGGCGGCGCAGTGTAAACACGACGCTGACGACGTGCTGCTCTGCTTGCCTGGTTGCTACAACACCTTCATACCGCCCAATGACATCAGTTGCCCGGTCTCGTACAGCGGCAATCCCATCACACCCGAGTAGCTGCCTTCGAGACGCTCGATAAACACCGCTGCGAGCCCCTGGATTGCGTAGCCGCCTGCTTTGTCATACGGCTCGGGCGTGCCGCAATAGCGCGTGATTTCGCTCTCTTCCAGTGTGCGGAATGTCACTTGAGACACAGATATCGCAGCAGTCAGCGAGCCTTCCATGGCCAGCGCGACTGCAGTGCGAACTTCGTGCGTTCTGCCCGATAGCTTCATCATGAACTCGCGCGCCTGCTCGGCGTTGGCGGGCTTCGGAAGCACAACGCCGTCGACGATCACGATTGTGTCAGCGGCCAGCACGGGGCGATATTGCATCGAACGCATACGCAGCACATTGAGACCGAAGGCGGCCTTCTCGCGTGCCGTGCGTTCTACGTAGACGCTGCAGGATTCGTCTGCACCCTGCGACTCATCGATGTCCGGACCGCGCGGATTCGCAAGCCGCAGCAATAATGCCTCGAACTTCACGCCGATCTGCTTCAACAGCTCGCGTCTGCGCGGACTGCGGGAGGCGAGATATAGCGTGCCGGGCATGATCGGGCTAGCCACGGTGGTACGGGTGGCCGGTGAGCACAGACCAGGCACGATACAGCTGCTCGGCGAGCACGACGCGAACCAGCGCATGCGGCAACGTCATGCTGGAGAGACGAAGTAGAAAGCTTGATCCTGCTTTGACTGTGTGATCGAGCCCATCGGCGCCGCCGATCGCAAACGCGATGTCTTGGGCCTCGTCGCGCCAGCGTCGCAGGTGTTCCGCAAATTGCAGCGTGGTCCAATCCCTCCCCCGCTCGTCGAGCGCCACGAGCGTTGAACCGGATGGGATGGCCGCGCGAACGCGCACTGCTTCGGCGCTTAAAAGCCGTGTAGTGGACGCGTTGTTGCTGCGTGGCTCCGATTTGACTGGCTTCACTTCGACCTTCAACTCCGCAGGCAAGCGCTCAAGATAGTCTGCGACCGCCTGGTCGGCCCACACCGGCTGGCGCTGGCCGACCGCAACGATCGTGATCCTCATCCCGCTATGCAGCCTTCACTTTTCGTGGCCTTGAAGGGTTCTTCGTCTTTACCGCAGCAGACTTGAGTCGGACAGGTTTGCCGCCCCAGATTTCTTCCAGGTTGTAGTACGCGCGATAAGCCGGTTGCATGATATGCACGATCACGTCATTGCAATCGACCAGCACCCACTCGCCGGTGTCCTGACCTTCGACGCTGACGATGTCTCCGCCCGCCGCCTTCACCTTGTCGACCACGGATGAAGCGAGCGAGCGCGTCTGCCGGTTCGATGTGCCGCTCGCGACGACCACACGTTCGAACATGTCGGACAACTCTGATGTGTTGAAAATCTTGATGTCCTGCGCCTTGACGTCCTCGAGCGCATCGATGACCAGACGTTGCAGTTTTCTGATATCCAAATTAATTCCGATACAGGTGATGCAAATCAATATAGTCGAGCACCGCAAATGGCACCATCGCGGACAAGCGCAGCCGGTTTCGTGCCGTTTGTGGCTCACTGAGCAACTGCCGAACCTCCGTCGACGATGCGTCGATCGGCGTCATGCCGAACTGAAGCACTTTACCGCCCAGTGGGGTCTGAAGATCCTCCACATTTCCGCGACGTGATTCAAGCAGCGTTCGCAGCGCAAGGCTGATCGGCGAGTCCACGCCTGCGCGGCGGGCGACCGCGATGTGTGCTGTGTCAGCAATCTCGTTCCACTCATGCCACGTGTCGAAGCGTGACCATTGGTCCGATCCCATAATCAGAACGATTGGCACCTTGGGCGTATGGCGCCGCAGCCCGCGCACGGTGTCGATCGTATAAGTCGCGCCGCCGCGCTCGATTTCACGCATGTCCAAAACAAGGCCTGGCACGGTGGCGATCGCGAGCTGCACCATTTGAGCGCGGTGTTCCGGCGGAGCCTCGATCCGGCTCTTTTGCCAAGGCTGTGCCGCTGGAAGTATGTGAATCCGCGCGAGGTCAAGCTTCGTCAACGCGTCGCGTGCCAGTTGCACGTGACCGTTGTGGATCGGGTCGAAGCTGCCACCCAGCAGACCGATTGCTGATCGGTTTACTTCTGCTACACCCATTCGCGAGGGCGCAGAAAATCCGAATACAGATTTGCTTCCGGGCTGCCCGGCGCGGGCCGCCAATTGTATTTCCAGTGCACGACCGGCGGCATTGACATCAATATCGACTCGGTCCGTCCTCCCGATTGCAGGCCGAAGAGCGTGCCCCGATCGAACACCAGGTTGAACTCGACGTAGCGCCCGCGTCGATACGCCTGGAACTCGCGTTCCCGCTCGCCGTACGGAGTGTCGCGCCGACGCTCGACGATCGGCACATAGGCATCGAGAAACGCATCGCCAATCGCGCGCTGCATTGAAAAGCTGTGCGCAAATCCGCCCTCATTGAAGTCGTCAAAGAAGACGCCGCCGATTCCGCGCGGCTCGTCGCGATGCTTCAGATAAAAGTATTCATCGCACCATTTTTTGAACCGTCGATGGTGGTCTGGGCCGAAGGGCGCAAGTGTGTTTTTGCAAACAGCATGAAAGTGGCGCGCGTCCTCCTCGAAGCCGTAATAGGGCGTCAGGTCCATGCCGCCGCCAAACCAGAAGATGTCAGGCTGACCTTCGCTTTTCGCAATAAAGAACCGCACATTCATGTGCACCGTGGGCACATAAGGATTGCGCGGATGAAACACCAGAGAAACGCCAAGCGCTTCGAAGCTGCGTCCAGTCAATTCGGGGCGCTGCGCACTGGCCGATGGCGGCAATGCACGACCCAGAACGTGCGAGAAACCAACGCCGCCGCGCTCGAGCAAGTTGCCGCCCTCGAGGATGCGCGTGATTCCATTGCCTGCAAGCTGGGCGTCGGCGGGTTTCTGCCATGCATCGCTTTCGAACCGCTTGCCGTCGAGGCGCTCGAATGCGTCGACGATGCGCTGCTGCAGGCCGAGCAGGTAGTCGGCAACGGCGGCGCTGTCGGCAAGCTCGACGGTCACGAAAGATGGCGCTTGATAAAGGCCAGCACCGTGTCATACCAGGCCACGATATTGCGTGGCTTCATGATCCAGTGATTCTCGTCCGGGAATATCAACATCTCCGAAGGCACGCCGTGATACTGCAGCGCTTCGAACAGATTCAGGCCTTCCCCGATCGGGCACCGGTAGTCTTTTTCGCCGTGGATGATCAGTGCGGGCGTCTTCCATTGCTTGATGTGACGGATCGGTGCATAGCGATCGTAGGCGGCAGGATCGGCGTACGGATCCTCACCGCCCATTTCGAGATACCACCACGCCGGATGATCTGTGGTGCCGGTAAATTGCGCCATCGTGGTGACGCACGCATGCGTGATCAGGCATTTGAAGCGCTGCGTTTGCGTGCCGATCCAGTTGGTCATGTAGCCGCCAAAGCTGCCGCCCATCGCCATCATTCGATCGGTGTCTACATCGGTGCGCGCGGCAACGGCATCCGTTACCGCCATCAAATCCTTGTAGCACTGGTCACCCCAAACGTTGCCCCAGATGCCTTGCACGAACGGTTGGCCGAAACCGGTCGATCCGCGCGGATTCGGCTGCACGACGATATAACCTTGCGCCACTGCGAGCAGCGGATTCCATCGCCAGTGCCATGCGTCGGCGGTCATTCCAATCGGTCCACCGTGAATCCACAGCAAGGTCGGACATCGGCCGCCCGCTTTCGCAGGCTTGGTCACGAAGTACTGCACGTCCGCGCCGTCGGTCGACTTGACGGTGCGGTTCTCGACCATGGCCCAGTGCGGGAATTCGAAGCCCGAAAGCCGCGCCAACGTCTGCGGTGGTGACTCAGGTTTTGCATCTACGACGAACGCTTCGGGAGGCTCAAGGAAGGTCGAACGAATTCCGGCTATGCGCCCGTCGGATAGAAAGCGAAGGCCGGCATGCGCCCCTGCTTCGCGTTGCGCAGTGATGCGTTCAGCTTTGCCGCTCGCGATGTCGATCACGAACACGGGCACGTGACCCGTGATGTCTGCGCTGGCGACCACGCGTTTGCCGTCGGCGCTCCAGCCGCCCAGGTGCAGCCAGGCGTCGAACTCTCGCGCCAATTCGCGCAATGCGCCGCTTTGCGTATCGATCAACGTCAGCGTCGGGCGAACGACCGTGGTGGGTGAGCGCGTCGCCCGAATCACAGCCAGGCTCTTGCCGTCTGGAGCGTACAGCGGCAACTCGTTATTCGTGTTGGGCGCGGCGCCAACGATCTTCATGTGCTTCGTCGCGACCTCGATCAATGCAATCGCGGTATCGGTTTCGCGATCCTCCCCCGGGGTTTGCCACGTGACGGCAA
>JACCYC010000116.1 GCA_013696665.1 Burkholderiaceae bacterium
CAAGTGCTCGAGACGATTCGATTGCGTGTACCGGGTCTTGCCGCCCAGCGCCACTTGATTGTCATGCAACTGCGTTCATTGTCGGGATAGCGGCCGGTGGCTCGAATCTTTTGCATTGCCAATCAGAAAGGCGGCGTCGGCAAGACCACCACGGCGGTCAATCTTGCGGCGGGAATTGCGGCGCACGGCGCGCGCGTCCTGTTGGTTGACCTGGACCCCCAAGGCAATGCAACGATGGGGAGCGGGATAGACAAGCGCACGCTTGCTGCCAGCGTCTATCAGGTGCTGCTCGGCATCCACGACATAACGGACGCACTTCAGCATGCCGAGCATGGCGGCTATGACGTGCTTGGCGCAAACCGCGAGCTTGCGGGCGCCGAGATCGAGCTAGTCAACCTTGACCAGCGCGAAATGCGGATGAAGGGCGCCCTGGCACATGTCCAGCACGAATATGAGTTCATCCTGATCGACTGCCCTCCGTCGCTTTCACTGCTGACGCTCAATGGATTGTGTGCGGCGCACGGTGTAATCATTCCCATGCAGTGCGAATACTTTGCGCTCGAGGGTCTGGCAGATCTGGTCAACACAATTCAGCGCGTGGCGGGTCATCTAAATCCGGACCTGCGCATCATCGGATTGCTGCGCGTGATGTTCGACGCGCGCATGACGTTGCAACAGCAAGTCTCCGAACAGCTAGTCGAGAAATTTGGAGACAAGGTCTTCACAACGATCATTCCGCGCAACGTGCGCCTCGCGGAAGCGCCCAGCTACGGGCTTCCCGGCGTCGCCTACGATCGCGCGTCAAAGGGCGCTCAAGCCTACATTTCGTTTGGTGCCGAGATGATCGAACGCGTGCAGGCGATGGAGTTCGCGGCTTAACGCATGTTGGATCCCAACACCATCCCGGCATCTCTGCGCGATACACACGATCAGTTGGCGGCGCGTATCGAAGACGCTTCACTTTCGGTGGCTCAGCCGAGCCAGCAAAGCTTTTACGATGGATGGGTGTTGCGGTATTCGCCCGGCAAGGCGAAGCGCGCTTGCTGCATCAACGCAATGGGTGCGGGGGTCCTCCCACTTCCGGAAAAAATTAACTACTGCATCGATTTTTATCAGCGCCACAACTTGCCTTGTCTTTACCGGGTCACGCCGTTTTCTCGACCTGACAAACTGGATACGGCTCTAGCCGCTGCCAACTTCGACGCGTATCAAGACACTCGCGTGATGAAGCTTGAGCTGTCGGATGCATTGAACGACTGCAGTCACTCGCAGGTACGAAGCGTTGATGTAAACACCTTCACGTCGGCGTTCGGCCAGCTGCACGGGCTTGACGCGCACAAGACAAAAGCGGAACACGATCGGTATGCGCGTTCGGCGATCATGGGAGCCTATGTTGCGCACTTTGAGGGCGATGTCCCGATCGCATGTGGCAGCGTCGCGGTCGACGGCACCCTGGCGGGCATCTTCGGCATGGTCACTGCGGAATCGCACCGAGGCGAGGGAATCGCCACCGCGCTGGTGTCTGAGCTGTTGAATCGAGCGCGCAGAGCGGGTGCGTCAACCGCCTATCTGCAGGTGGAGGCCGACAATATCGCGGCGCGTCGCGCATATGCGAAATTCGGGTTTGAGGACTGCTACGCATATTGGTATCGGGTGCGTGCTGAAGGTAAGGATCAACGATGAATCGACCAAGCCGAGCTGTCCTTCAAACATCGCGCCTCGACAGCGGAGAGAGGTTGTGAAGCGGACCAAGGGCCTCGGGCGCGGCCTTGACGCACTGCTGGGCGGCGTAACGGCAACAGCAGACTCGACGGTGCCGGGCGCGCTGCCGTTGGCGCGGCTGCGTCCAGGCAAATACCAGCCGCGCACGAAGATGAACCCTGAATCCCTGCGCGAATTGGCAGAGTCGATCAAGGCTCAGGGGATCATTCAGCCGGTGCTGGTGCGAGCGGTCGGCGCGGACTTCGAAATTATCGCCGGTGAGCGCCGCGTGCGTGCTGCCGCGCTGGCGGGTCTGCTTGAGGTACCGGTCATCATCAAGGAGGTGCCTGATAACGCGGCGCTCGCGATGGCGTTGATCGAGAATATTCAGCGCGAGGACCTGAACCCCCTTGAGGAAGCGCATGGGGTGGCAAGGCTCATACGTGAATTCCAGTTCACGCACGAACAGGCCGCGCATGCGATTGGTCGTTCGCGCAGCGCCACTTCCAATCTTCTGCGGCTGATCAATCTTGCGGCGCCGGTGCAGCAGATGGTGATGGAAGACAAGCTCGACATGGGGCATGCGCGCGCGCTGCTGCCTCTAGGCGCCGCCCAACAGATTCAATTTGCGAATCGGATCGCGGCCAAGCACATGTCAGTGCGCGCAGCCGAAGCGCTGGTCGCGCGGGCGGATGGCGCAAAGCCCCGCAAGGCTTCCGGCAAGGCGCGCGTGCGCAGTCGCGACATTGTGCGGCTCGAGGAAGAACTTGCCGATTCGCTCGGCGCGGTGGTCGAACTCCAGACAAACGCGCGCGGCAAGGGTGTGCTAATGATTCAATTTTCGAACCTCGATCAACTCGACGGTATCGTTACGCGGCTGCGGCGCTGATCGCGTGAGTGATTCAAACATGCACCTTTGACCCGTGCCGTCGCGGCGCAGTACAATGCGCGGCTTTTTTCGTTTGACTTGCGTCACTCCCGTCTGAATGTCTTTTGCACTAGCCCAGCCGATTCGCACTGTTCTCAGGTGGCAGCTTGTTGCGACCGGACTCGCCGTCGTTGTCGTCGGTTGGCTGGCCGGTGTGCATGGAGCATTGTCCGCGGCCCTCGGTGGTGCTATCAGCATGACGGGTGGGCTTGCCGCGGCCTGGTTCGCGTTGCGCAAGCCGGCGTCTGATGCGGCGACGGCGATATCAAGTGCGCTGGTGGCCGAAGCATTGAAGGTGTTATTACTCGTCGCCGGGTTGGCGGCAGTATTTGTGCTGTACAAGAATGTCGTGGCGATCGGGCTGATAGCGACTTTTACGGTCACGACAATCCTGTTCTCGATGGCCCTTTTTGTTAAAGAAACTTAGCCGTGGCGACAGAAGGGCAACAGACCCCAAGCTCCTACATCTCTCACCACTTGACGTTTAACGCGTCAGGTGAGGGCTTTTGGGCGTTCAACTGGGACACCATTGCCGTGTCGGTTCTACTCGGCTTTTTGATGCTGGGTTTGTTGCGATGGGTGGTCAGTGGCGCAACCTCCGGTGTGCCGGGTCGGCGCCAGGCGTTCGTCGAGTTGACGATTGATTTCGTGGACGATCAGGTGAAGGGGATCTACCACGGCGACTCCCATCGATTCGTTGCCGCTACTGCGCTGACTGTGTTCCTGTGGGTCCTGTTGATGAACGCGATGGACTTTCTGCCGGTCGATCTGATGGGCTTGTTTCACCATCACGTGTTGGGTCAGGAAAATTTCCGCAACGTGCCCACGGCCGACGTCAATACGACGTTCGCGCTCGCGCTGTCGGTATGGCTGCTGATGATCTATTTCTCGATAGCGGTCAAAGGGATTGGCGGTTGGATCTACGAGTTGTTCTGTACCCCGTTCGGCAAGAATCCATTGCTTTGGATTCCCAATCTTCTATTTAACCTAGTCGAATTGATTTCGCGGCCTTTGTCGCACTCGTTGCGGCTGTTTGGCAATATGTACGCAGGCGAGATCATCTTCCTGCTGCTTTGGACTATGGCAGGCGCCGGACTCGTCGGTACGGTTGCCAGTGTTGTGCTCGCACTTGGCTGGTCGATCTTCCATATTTTGATTGTCGCGTTGCAGGCCTACATCTTCATGATGTTGACGGTGGTCTACATCGCGATCGCGCACGAACATCACTAATCTCAAACGAAGGGCAAGACTATGGAAAAGATGCAGCTGCTGGCAATGATTCAGGCGTACACCAGCATTGGTATCGGCTTGATGATCGGTCTCGGTGCGCTGGGGGCCTGTATCGGCGTGGGCATCATGTGCAGCCGGTTTCTCGAGGGCGCGGCGCGTCAGCCGGAATTGATGCCGCAACTGCAAGCCAAGGTGTTTCTATTGCTCGGGCTGATTGATGCCTCGTTCATCATCGGCGTCGGGCTCGCGATGTTCTTTGCCTTCGCCAACCCGTTGCTGACGGTCATTACCTAGTCCAGCGAGCGATGAACTTTAATTTGACCTTGATCGCGCAGGCGATCACGTTCGCGCTGTTTATTTGGTTCTGCGTCAAATTCGTCTGGCCGCCGATCACGCGTGCCATTGACGAACGCCAGAAAAAGATCACTGCCGGTCTGGCCGACGCTGAAACTGCTCGGGTGACGCTTGAAAACGCATCTAAGCAGGCCGACCAATCGGTGGGCGAAGCCAGACAGCGTTCGTCGCAGATCATCCTACAGGCCGAGCAGCGCGCCGCGCAAATGATCGAAGACGCGAAGGGGGCGGCACGTACCGAGGGCGCGCGCGAGAAGGCGGCGGCGCAAGCCGAGATCGAGCAGCAAATGTCCAGTGCCAAAGACCAATTGCGCGAGCAAGTTGCCATGCTGGCGGTTGCGGGCGCTGAGAAGATTTTGCAGAAAGAAGTCAACGCGCAAGCGCACGCTGACTTGTTAAAACAGTTGCGCGAGCAACTGCGCTAAGCGAATCGCATGGCAGAAAATCTGACCATAGCGCGCCCGTATGCCGATGCTGTTTTCACTTCGGCCGATGCCGGCGGAAAACTGCAAGCATGGTCGAAGGCATTGCGGCGTCTGGCGATGATCGTGTCAGATCCGAACATGCACAACGCAATCGGCGATCCGAAGGTGGGTCCGGAGCAGCTTTATGGACTGGTCGCTGCGGGCACGGGCGGCGCGTTGGACGCTGAAGCACAAAATTTCGTTCGGGTGCTGATCGACAACGATCGGCTGTCGGTGCTGCCCGAGATTGCGACGTTGTTCGATTCGTTGAAAGACGAGCGTGAAGGTGTCATCGAGGCGCAGATTCAAAGTGCGTTTCCGGTCGACGACGCGTCACTTGCGCAGCTGGTGGGCGATTTGGAGCGTCGGTTTAAACGCAAAGTGCGGCCACAGGTAACGGTAGACCCCGCGCTGATTGGCGGCGCCTTGATCACCGTGGGTGATGAAGTCATCGATGGCACCGTGCGCGGGCGCCTCGCAAGCATGGCATCGGCGCTGCGCGCTGAATGAACCACAAATACCAGCAAGGACTTTGATGCAACAGCTAAAACCTTCCGAGATCAGCGAGTTGATCCGCAACCAGATCCAGAAACTCACACTGACGGCGGATTTCCGCACGCAGGGCACCGTCGTCACTGTCACTGACGGCATCTGCCGGATACACGGGTTGGCAGACGTTAGCCAAGGCGAAATGCTTGAGTTTCCGGGCGACACCTTTGGGCTGGCGCTAAACCTCGAGCGCGATTCCGTTGGTGCGGTCGTGCTCGGGCCCTACGAACATATTCGCGAGGGCGATTCGGTCAAGGCAACCGGCCGCATTCTCGAAGTGCCGGTCGGTCCCGAACTGCTCGGCCGGGTCGTCAACTCGCTCGGACTGCCGATCGACGGCAAGGGCCCGATCAACGCGAAGATGACCGACGTCATCGAGAAGGTCGCCCCCGGGGTGATCGCTCGCCAATCGGTGTCACAGCCGGTGCAGACCGGATTGAAGGCGATCGACGCGATGGTGCCGGTGGGCCGCGGCCAGCGTGAGCTGATCATCGGCGACCGCCAGACCGGCAAGACCGCGGTGGCGATCGACACGATCATCAATCAGAAGGGCAAGGATCTGATCTGTGTGTACGTCGCGATCGGGCAAAAAGCGTCGACGATAGCCACCGTGCTGCGCAAGCTCGAGCAGTACGGTGCGATGGACTACACGATCATCGTCGCGGCGTCCGCATCGGATTCGGCTGCGATGCAATACATCGCTCCGTATTCGGGCTGCACGATGGGCGAATATTTTCGCGACCGCGGGCAGGACGCGCTGATCATCTATGACGACTTGACCAAGCAGGCATGGGCCTATCGGCAGGTTTCGTTGCTGCTGCGTCGTCCACCGGGGCGCGAGGCTTATCCCGGCGACGTGTTTTATCTGCATTCACGCTTGCTCGAGCGCGCGGCACGTGTCAACGCTGACTACGTCGAGAAGTTCACGAAAGGCGAAGTCAAGGGCAAGACCGGGTCACTGACCGCGCTACCCATTATCGAAACGCAAGCGGGCGACGTCACGGCGTTCGTTCCGACCAATGTGATCTCAATTACCGACGGTCAGATATTTCTTGAGACCGATTTGTTCAACGCTGGGATTCGCCCTGCAATCAACGCCGGCATCTCAGTGTCGCGCGTCGGTGGCGCGGCGCAGACCAAAGTGATCAAAAAGCTTGGCGGCGGTGTTCGCCTGGCGCTCGCGCAGTATCGCGAGCTCGCTGCCTTTGCGCAGTTTGCGTCCGACCTCGACGAAGCCACGCGTAAGCAGCTCGAGCGCGGTCGCAGGGTTACCGAATTGATGAAGCAGCCGCAGTATCAGCCGCTACAGGTGTGGGAAATGGCAGTCACGTTGTTTGCGGTCAACAACGGCGCGTTTGACGATATCGAGGTCAAGGATTGTCTTGGCGCCGAAAAAGCGCTGCGCGACTTTGTGAAGACTAAGTACGCCGCCCTAATCGATCGCATCGAGTCCACCAAGGATTTGTCGAAAGACGACGAAGCCGAGTTGACCAAGGCTATCGCAGACTTCAAGAAGAGCTCGTAGCCAGAACGTCATGCCCAGTACCAAAGAAATCCGCGGCAAGATCAAGAGCGTGCAGAACACGCGCAAGATCACCAAGGCCATGGAGATGGTCGCTGCATCGAAGATGCGAAAAGCGCAGGAGCGCATGCGCCAGGTGCGGCCTTACGGCGACAAGATTCGCAACATCGTCGCGCATCTGGCGCTCGCGAACCCGGAGTATCGGCATCCATTCGTTCAGAAGCATCAAGGCAAGAAGGCTGTTGGCTTGATTGTCATCACGACCGACAAAGGGTTGTGCGGCGGATTGAACACGAATATTCAGCGCGCGGTGCTGGTCAGATTCAAAGAACTGTCCGCGCAGGATGTGAAGATCAACGCCACCGCAATTGGCAACAAGGGATTCGGATTTCTGCAGCGATTGAATGCAAACGTCGTATCGCATTACGTGCAGATGGGCGACCGGCCACACATCGAAGCTCTGATCGGGCCGGTCAAGATCTTGCTCGATCAGTATGCGGAAGGGAAGCTCGACGCGGTATACCTTGCGTACACACGGTTCGTGAACACGATGAAGCAGGAGCCGGTGATCGAGCAGCTGCTCCCGCTAACCGCTGACCGCCTTGCGCAGACCGAAGAAGAAAAACGCGCGTACTCATGGGACTACATCTACGAGCCCGATCCGCGCGCGGTGATCGACACGTTGATGGTCCGCTATGTCGAGGCGCTGATTTTTCAATCAGTCGCCGAGAACATGGCGTCCGAGCAAAGCGCGCGCATGGTCGCGATGAAGGCTGCGTCGGACAACGCAAAGAAGTTGATCGAGGAATTGCAGCTCGTCTACAACAAGACGCGGCAGGCAGGTATTACGAAAGAGATTTCCGAGATCGTCGGCGGTGCCGCCGCAGTCTCCTAACGCGAGGACATCATGAGTACCGGAACTATTGTTCAATGCATCGGCGCGGTTGTCGATATCGAATTTCCGCGCGACCAGATGCCGCATGTCTATAACGCGCTTACCCTTGATGAAGACAAGACCAACAAGCTGGTCGAACAGGGACTCACGTTTGAAGTGCAGCAGCAGTTGGGCGACGGCGTCGTGCGCACGATCGCAATGGGCTCGTCGGATGGGTTGCGGCGTGGCATGGCGGTCACCGATACCGGTGGCAACATCCAGGTCCCTGTCGGCCCAGGTGTGCTGGGGCGAGTGATGGATGTGCTGGGGCGTCCGATCGACGAGCGCGGACCGATTCTTTCGGACGAGCGCCGCGGAATTCATCAGCCAGCACCGAAGTTCGATGAATTGTCGCCGTCGGTCGAGCTGCTCGAGACGGGCATCAAGGTGATTGATTTGATTTGTCCCTTTGCCAAGGGCGGCAAGATCGGCTTGTTCGGCGGCGCCGGTGTCGGCAAGACGGTGACGATGCTCGAGCTGATCAACAACATCGCAACTGAGCACTCGGGACTGTCCGTGTTCGCGGGGGTCGGCGAGCGCACGCGCGAGGGCAACGACTTCTATCACGAGATGTCCGACGCGAAGGTCATTGTGCAGGACGATCTGTCGAAATCGAAGGTAGCGATGGTGTTCGGGCAAATGAACGAGCCGCCCGGCAACCGTTTGCGTGTCGGACTGACCGGCTTGACGATGGCCGAACGATTTCGCGATGAAGGCCGCGACATCTTGTTCTTTGTCGACAACATCTACCGCTATACCCTTGCGGGAACCGAGGTCTCGGCACTGCTCGGGCGTATGCCGTCGGCGGTGGGATATCAACCCACGCTGGCGGAAGAAATGGGCAAGCTGCAGGAGCGCATTACGTCGACCAAAGTTGGCTCGATCACCTCGATCCAAGCGGTGTACGTACCGGCGGATGACTTGACCGATCCGTCGCCTGCCACGACATTCGGTCACTTGGATGCAACGGTGGTTCTGTCGCGCGATATCGCCTCGCTCGGGATTTATCCCGCGGTTGATCCGCTTGACTCCACTTCCCGGCAAGTCGATCCGAACGTCGTTGGCGAGGAGCACTACGACACCACCCGGCGCGTGCAATCGACCTTGCAACGCTACCGGGAGCTGCGCGACATCATTGCAATTCTCGGCATGGACGAGCTCTCGCCCGAAGACCGCCTCGCGGTGTCGCGTGCGCGCAAGATCCAGCGCTTCCTGTCGCAGCCTTTCAAGGTGGCCGAAGTGTTTACTGGCTCGCCGGGCAAGTACGTGACATTGAAGGAAACCATCCGCGGCTTCAAGATGATTGTCGATGGTGAATGCGATGCGTTGCCGGAGCAGGCGTTTTACATGGTCGGCACGATCGATGAGGCGTTTGAGAAGAAGCTTCAGTAATGGCCGCGACCATTCACGTTGACGTGGTCAGTGCCGAGCAAGGCATCTTCTCGGGCGAGGCGGAGTTCGTGGCGCTGCCCGGCGAAGCGGGGGAGTTAGGCATCTATCCACGCCACACGCCCCTGATCACACGAATCCGCCCGGGTGTAGTGCGCATCCGAATCCCCGGCCAGGCCGATGAGGAGCACGTCTTCGTCGCAGGCGGGATTCTCGAAGTGCAGCCTAACGTCGTGACGGTTCTGGCCGACACGGCGATTCGCGGACAGGATCTTGATGAAGCAAAGGCGCGCGACGCTCTCGAGAAGGCAGAGGAAGTGCGCAAGAACGCCGGAAGCGAGCTCGAGATTGCGAAAGTCGAGGCCGAGATGTCGGCATTGGCAGCCCAGCTCGCCGCGATACGAAAGCTGCGCAAGTAGCCACTGCAAAGCGCGACTCTTTGGCAGAAGCAGCGAAGCCGTCAACCACTGAAGTGATGCTGCGATTCATGCGTCCCGGATGAATCAACGTGTTCTAGTAGTAGTCGGATTGGCTGCTGGTTTTTTTTGGTGTACGGCCACCGGCCAGGAATCTCCGCTAACACTTGACCGCGTCGTGGTCACGGCGACGCGCACCGAGCGGGCGCAGTTCGATGTGCCTGCCTCGACGGATGTACTGAGTCGCGACGAAGTGCGCGACGCGAATCTTCGTGTCAATCTTTCTGAATCGTTGGTGCGCGTCCCGGGTCTGGTCGTGCTAAATCGACAAAATTTCGCGCAGGATCTGCAGATCTCTATACGAGGCTTCGGCGCGCGCTCGACCTTTGGCGTGCGCGGGGTTCGCCTCTACGTCGACGGCATTCCAGCCACGATGCCTGATGGCCAGGGGCAGGTCTCGCATTTCCCGCTGAACGCGGTCGACCGCATCGAAGTGCTGCGCGGTCCATTTTCTGCGTTGTACGGAAATTCGTCTGGCGGAACGATCACGATGACGACGCGGCTTGCACCGGGACCAAGTGAAGTCGAGCTCACGGGCGCAGCCGGCTCGCACGATACGTGGCGTGCAGGCGCGAACGTCACCGGCGGTGTAAAGCCATACGCATATGCACTCGATGCGAGCAGGTTTTCGACCGACGGCTATCGGGACTACAGCGCCGCTAGGCGCGACGTCGTCAATGTACGCGCCGCTGCACTCGACACTCCACTTGGCCGTCTTCGGCTGACCTTCAACGCGGTCGACATTCCAGAGGCGGAAGACCCACTGGGTCTCACGCGCGCACAGTGGCAGGACAATCCGCGTCAGGCATCCCCACAGGCGCTTCAATTCAGAACGCGCAAGTCGA
>JACCYC010000135.1 GCA_013696665.1 Burkholderiaceae bacterium
AGCCGATCGCGCGGTGCTGCTCGCCGGCATTTCGCATGACCTTCGCACGCCGTTGTCCCGGCTTCGACTCGAGCTTGAAATGGCGCAGCTACCCGAAGAAACGCGTGCCGCAGCGGTGGGAGACATCGAGCAGATGGACGCAATCGTGCGCCAATTTCTTGACTATGCGCGCAAGGTGCCGCAAGCGCCCGTTTCCGAAGTTGATCTGAGCGCCGCAATAACCGCCGCGCTGCAGCGTGTGCGCCTCGACGCCGAGCCGTCGGCCGAGGTTGAGGCCGATATTGCACCCGCCGTGCGTATACGCGGCCACGCAACCGAGATCGATCGTGCCCTCGACAACCTGCTGACAAATGCGATGCGATATGGCCGCGACCCCGATAGCGGCAAGTTGCAGATTCATGTGTCACTGCAAACTGATGCAGACCGCGCCTCGGTGTGCATCAGCGACCGTGGCCCCGGTGTACCCACACACGACATCAGCCGCCTGCTGCGACCGTTTGAGCGTGGAGATTCGGCGCGCTCCGGGCACACCGGCGCGGGACTTGGGCTGCCCATTGTCGAACGCGTCGCGCGCATGCACGGCGGAGATCTGCGTCTTTGTGAAAATGTGCCGCACGGCCTGCGTGCGGAGATGCGACTTCCGCGCTAGACCAGCGCGACCTTAAACCGCCGCAATATCGATGACCTCGCTGGGCAGCGGGCGGAGCAGCGAACGCGATCCATTTTCGAGCCATGGCTGGTGCTCGCTCTCGGCAACAATCACCGGCATGCGATCGTGAATATCGCCCAGGATGTCATTCGGCGACGTCGTAATGATCGTGAAGGCCTCAACCGGCACCGCGTCTGGGTCCTTGGGATCGCGCCACCAGTCCCATAGGCCGGCAAACGCGAACAGCGGCTGATCCTTGACGGTGACGCGCCATTTGATCTTGCTGCCTTTCTCGCCGGACCACTCGTTGAAAGCGTTCGCCGGCACCAGACAGCGACGGTTTCGGTACGCCTCTCGATAGGCGATTCCCACTGATTCTCCACGCGCGTTGATGCGATCTTTGCGATCCCTGGCAAACGAGTGCAAAACCCCAGCGCATCAGTACGGCCTCGCGTTGGCCAGCCTGATCGAGTCGGACGATCAGCGCCTTGTCGGTGGGGCGTAAATCAGCGTTGGGATCGAAGTGCGGCACATCGTGCAGGCTGAAGACTCGCCGAATCCGCGTGCCAGTATCGTTTAGATCGTAGCGGCCGCACATGGGTACTCAGTCGTCAGCAATCAACAGCACGACGGCAAGCGCTGCAATACCCTCGCCACGCCCGGTGAATCCAAGCTTTTCACTGGTCTTTCCCTTGACGCTGACGGCGCTCGCCGAAATTTCACACGATGCGGCAATCGTCTGGCACATTGCGGCAACGTGCGGGGCGATTCTGGGATGCTCAGCAATCACGGTCGCGTCGATGTTCTCTATACGCCAACCCACCTCGCGCGCGCGCAGCGCGGCTTCATGCAGCAACACGCGGCTGTCTGCGTTCGCATAGGCCGCGTCGGTGTCCGGATACATCGCGCCAATATCACCGAGTGAAGCAGCGCCCAGGATCGCATCGGTGATCGCATGCAGCAGAACGTCGGCGTCCGAGTGCCCCAGCAGGCCGCGCGGGCTGGCGATATGCACGCCGCCCAGAATGAGCTCGCGCCCCGGCACCAATGCGTGCACATCGAAGCCCTGGCCAATACGAAGTCTCATCGCGCAACCTCGCGCGCGCCGAGAATCGCGCACGCGAGCGCCAAGTCTTGTGCACTTGTCACTTTGATATTCGTGGCGCACCCGCGCACGAGCAGCGGAAAATTGCCGCTGCGTTCGATTGCGCTGGCTTCATCAGTAATTCCATCGAGCGGCTGACGATTGAGCGCGGCGCGCAGCGAGGCAACGCGAAACATCTGCGGAGTTTGAGCGCACCACAGCGCATCGCGATTGATTGTTGCCACCACGCGACTGTCTTCAACCTGCTTCAAGGTATCGGTTACCGGGGTGGCAAGCAGCCCGCCGCGCGGATCATCAGCGACCTGGTCAATCAGCCGAGCGAGGTCCACGGCAGCCAGACAAGGCCGCGCCGCATCGTGCACTAGCACCCGGTCATCATCACCGGCGCGAGCATCGATCGCGTTCAAACCGTTGCGGACGCTTTCTGCACGCGTGTTCCCCCCCACCCGTAGGAAATCTATCTGCTCGGAGTTCGCTTTGAGCGACCGCCATTGATTGTCGGCGGGCGCCACTACGACGAAGACCATTTCAATACGCGCATCGGAGAGCATAGCGGCGATCGAATGCTCGAGCATCGTGCGGCCGTTGATCGGAAGATACTGCTTCGGCACTTCGCCGCAGACACGGCTACCGACGCCTGCAGCGGCAATCAACGCAACGTATCGGAGAGGTTTGGGCACGGGCAGCGGGCATGATTCGGCGCTCACGCAGCGCTTCGTATAATGATGACCGATTTCGGCAGCGTGCGAAATGCTCGACTGCCTTTTTTTGTGACCGAAGAAGTCTCAACACTCTCGCCCGCTGCATCATCGGTATCGGGCACCGCTTCGCAGACGCTACCGTCCGCAGGGGCTCGCTTTGCCCTCGCGCGGCCCCCTGGATCGGGCGACGCGTGGCTGATTTCGCAGTTTGTTGCACAGGCGCGCGAAACGCGCCGGATGATGCTGGTGGTTTCGGCAGACGCCCTCGATGCGCAAAGGCTCGTCGATGAAATAAATTACTTCGACCCGTCGCTGGTTGTGCGTCCGCTGCCCGATTGGGAAACGCTGCCGTACGACACCCTGTCTCCGCATCAGGATCTGGTCTCTGAACGACTGGAAACGCTGTACCGATTAAGCCAACCGCAATCCGAGATCGACGTGTTGGTCGTTTCGGCGACGAGCGCGTTGTATCGCCTCGCGCCCTCGCAGTATGTCGCCGGCCACACGTTCTTCTTTACCCAAGGGCAAACCGTTCACGCCGAGCCGCTGCGCGCGCAGCTGGTATTCGCCGGTTATCAGCATGTGTCGCAGGTCGTCGCGCCGGGGGAGTTTGCGATTCGCGGCGGATTGATCGACCTGTTTCCGATGGGATCGGCACTTCCATTTCGTCTCGATCTGTTTGGCGATCAACTTGACACGATTCGCGCCTTCGATCCCGATACGCAAAGAGGGTTGTATCCGGTGCCCGAAGTGCGCTTGCTGCCCGGGCGCGAATTTCCGATAGACGAGGCGGCGCGCCAGGGGTTCCGGCGCCGCTGGCGCGAGCGCATCGAGGGCGACCCGAGCCGCTCCAGCGTCTACAAGGACATCGGCATCGGCATCGCGTCGGCCGGTATCGAGTATTACCTTCCGCTGTTTTTCGATCAGACGGCAACGTTGTTCGATTATCTGCCGGCGGACACGATCGTCGTACTGCATGGCCCGATCGATGCGGCAATGGCGCGATTCTGGAACGAAACCAACGAGCGTTATCGCTTCTTGTCGCGCGACGTCACGCGTCCGATCATGCCGCCTGCTGACCTGTTTCTCGACGCCGAGGGCTTTTTCACGCGCGCGCGCGACTATGGCCGTATCTCGCTCGGCGAGGGGTTGCATGAAGATTTCGCCGCACTACCGCAGTTGTCGATCGAGCGCCGGGCTGACATTCCGATCACCCGCCTGCGCGGCTTTGTCGATAAATTTATCTCGGAAGGACCGGGCCAACCCCACGGGCGCGTACTGATCGTTGCCGATTCTGCCGGCCGACGCGAAACCATTTCGCAGATGTTGACCGAGTACCAGTTGCCGTTTGCCGACAACGCGGACTTCGGTGCGTTCCTGGCGTCGGACGCGAAGGTTGGCCTGGGCGTGGCGCCCCTGCACGAAGGTTTCGTGCTGCACCCTGCCAGTCTGGCGATCGTCACCGAAACAGAGTTGTACGCAGCCAGTCCGCGCCGGTTGCGCGGTCGTCAGCGCGAACGTGCCTCCAATGTCGAGGCAATGATCCGTGACCTCGCCGAGCTTAGGGTCGGAGATCCTGTGGTGCACGTCGAGCACGGCATCGGCCGCTATCTGGGCTTGCAAAGCATGGACATGGGCAGCGGACCCACCGAGTTCCTGCATCTTGAATACGCGAATGAAACGACGCTGTACGTGCCGGTAGCGCAGCTGCATTTGATCGGCCGCTATTCGGGGGCGGATCCGGACGCCGCGCCGCTGCATCATCTGGGCAGTGGGGACTGGGACCGCGCGCGCCGCAAAGCCGCCAAGCAGGTGCGCGATACCGCCGCTGAGCTGCTCAACCTGTACGCATTGCGCGCCGCGCGCAAGGGCCACCCTTTCCAATTCAAGCAGCACGATGTTGAAGCGTTCGCCGAAGGCTTTCCGTTTGAGGAAACAACGGATCAGAAAGCTGCCATCGAGGCCGTGCTGAAGGACATGAGTGCTGGTTTTCCGATGGACCGGCTGGTATGCGGCGACGTTGGCTTCGGCAAGACCGAGGTCGCATTGCGTGCCGCATTTGCCGCGGTCGCCGATGGAAAACAAGTCGCCGTGTTGTGCCCGACGACGCTGCTTGCCGAGCAGCACATGCAGACGTTCAGGGATCGCTTCAACGACTGGCCGGTGCGCATTGCCGAACTATCCCGGTTTCGATCCAGCAAGGAAG
>JACCYC010000149.1 GCA_013696665.1 Burkholderiaceae bacterium
AAGCGCATCGCACTTGTTAGCGCCGTCATCATGGCGGCAGACGAATCATCAACAGCTGATATAGGCACGTGATCCTCCGGGTTATTGAACTCGTCCTCGTCGGTAAGGCAAGCGCCATGCGCGCAACCTGTGGCCAGTGGAAGATATCGGCTGCGCGACTGCGCGGCCGCTGCAAGTCAGTGCAGCGTCACTGCGGCACCCGCCACCGAGCGCTCCACTCTCTTCGGGCGATAGAGGCTAGGTAAAGTGAGCGTCGTATCCGGCTTGCAATGAACGCAATCGGTCCTCTTTCCGGCCAAACCCTGATACCGCAACGACATAGATGGTTTTGCCCCATTCTGTCGCGCGTAGGCGGCGCGTTGCCTCGTGCCCATCCATTTTCGGCATGAACGCATGCCGCGGTTGCTAGGCATACGCCGTGCTTGACCAACTACGATTATCACTTCTATGGCAGCGCTCTGCGCGCGTGGGCCGAGTTCGCATAACACCGGAGAAATTGATGGACAGCACAAGTGAAGAAGGAGCGCTGGCGGCCTGCATTGCCGCTTGCAACGAATGCAATCAGATTTGCCTTCAAAGCATTGAGCATTGCCTCTCGCAGGGTGGCACGCATGCGGAACCGGGCCAGATCACCATGCTGATGACTTGCGCAAGTGTGTGTCGTACGGCCACCGAACTGATGTCGATCAACTCAGAGTGGCATCCAACTGTGTGTGATCTTTGCGCGCAAGTCTGCGACGAATGTGCGGATCAGTGTGAGGAGCTTGGCGACATGGACCTTTGCGTCACCGCATGCCAAGACTGCGCAGACGCATGCCGCGAAATGGTCGGTGAATCCGTTGATCTTGGAGAAGAAGCCGAGGATGACGAAGAAGAGGAAGAGCCCGATGAGCTGGTCACCCAGGAACGACTGAACTAAACGCCAGTTCCCTGAATAAACGTTTAACCCTCGCCCCGGTCTTCCTCGACGTCTTCTTCATTTTCTTCATCGACCTGTTCGAGGGCTATCGCTTCGAGTAAATCTGCCGGAAGCTCATCGGTGGAACCAATTATTCGATCGGGCGCGATATCGCTACCCAACTCAACATCAATATCGCGCCCGGCGCTGCCGCGCTCGCCGGTGCCGCCCGCGTCCGTGTCGCTGTCCCGGTTTGCATCGCCAATATCGCGACCCGCGCCACTTCTACTCCTATCCTGATCGAGGGCTTTGTCAAGATTAAGCATCGCGGTGTCGCATTCGTAGACGCCAGGCCCTTGCAGATCACTACCGCTATCTGATGTATCGCTCGGACCCAAGGCGTTCGTGCCCGATCCCTTGCGCATTGGGGGCGCTGTAAATCCTTCCGTGTCGAGCGTGCTGTCTGCCATTGGATCTCCCGGAGAGCGGGCCGTTGACAGGCAAGCAGCGTGCTTGCGCCGTGGGCAATCCACCCGGCGCTGTTCACCTTCCAAAGCCTGCGCCGAGATTGGATTAGCGACAGTTGTCACGTTGACCGCACGCTTCGAATCTGGGGCTCGGGCTGCGGTCGAGGCACAAAATCATCCATGCGCGCTCACGGCACGCGATGTGCCCGCAAAAAATTACTGCGACGGAAGCTTCAGCTGAATGCAGGGCCGAGTGGGATCGGGACCCACGTGTAGCTCGCCTTTATGCAACGCTGCCACTAGTGTGCTGATTCGGAGCTCGAGCAATGCAGCGTCCGACCACTCGGGTTCGAACGCCATGCTGGAAATCGAAAGTAAATAGGCTCCATGGTCGATTTCTGTCTCAAGTTCTATCGCAGAGCTTTCCCGCGCTCGCCTCGTTACAACCATCAACATTCGATAAACGAGACGCCCGATGCGGTGTGCGTCAGCGTCTAGCGAAACATTTGCCGTGTCCAGTTTGGACTTTAAAAAGACGCCGTGCAGGGTCAGCGCCGCCCCGGCGCGGTCAATTGCCTGCGTAACCATTTCATCGATGCGCACCTGCGCCAGCTGCAGCTCCAACGCGCCAAGCAGCACCCGCCCGTCGTCGACGAATTCCTCGAGCATTTGTGTCTGATCACGGGCGTTTCGTCCGATGACGTCGGCAACGTGCTTGGCTCGTTCGCTGTCGACCCCACCTTTCTGCAGTAAATGTGTCCAGCCGAGGATAGTGTTCAGCGGCGTGCGCAGATCGTGATTGAATCGGCTCAGGAGTACCCCAAGTAATTCTGTACGTGTTGCGGCGTCAAGGGCGGCATGCCACTCTGGACCGAACCGGGGATCACTCGTTCGTGCAATTGTGCGGCTCATCTCGGTCCTCGGCTGGCAATCCCGGTCTCACGGTAAGCTCAGTGTGGCGTCCGCGAGCAACTTTTGTTCCTGTAGTCAGCAACCGTTACGTCGCCTTGGGCACAGGCTTTGCACGCGCTCAGCGTACGGTGCGTCAGCGCAAACCAGCAGCTGAATCGCTCGCCGTTTTACTTCAAGGGAGCACAGCATGACTAAACAAAACCCGCGGCAATCGCAACGCGGCGACGGTCAACAACAGCAAAATCCTTCGCAGCAGTCCAGTGACACGCAGCAGCAGGGTGGGCAAAATCCACAAGGGCAGCCAGGCAACAAGGCGAGTTCGCAGGGCCCATCGGGTGGACGGCAATCGGATCAGGGTTCTGGGGACCGCCGTTCCGAGAGCACGTCTAACAGCTATCAGCGCGATCAGAATTCGAAGCCTGAGGGATCGCGGCGCAACGAGGATCAGCAGTCGTCCAAGATGAATCAGGCCGGGGGGCACTCTGGTGAATTTGATCAAGGCGCGCGTGATTCGCAGTATGGAACAGACAGTTCTGCCAAGACGGGGGGACACCGGTCGAGCGGCGAGGAGGAATCGACCAGCGCACCCACTTCCTCGGGTACGTCCGAGTCTTCGACGGGTGCGGACCGAGACACGATGACAGGGTCCGGAAATAGAGGCCGTTAGCTAGGGCGGCGCAAAGCTAAACAAAATGGGGACGGATGTCCCCATTTTGTTGTTAGCTGAAAAGTTCGTTTAAGGATTGCCGATCGATAAAGCGCCGGTCGAGTAACGATCCTTAGTTTCCCACGTGTCATCGCGGACTGGGTCTGAAGTATCGGAGAGTCGGCCAGTCCTGAAATCCCTCGAATCGGTCAAAAAATCAGATTCACGCTTGTTTCGGACAGCACGCGTTACGACATAAGCAAGTCCACCTAAAACGGCAGCACGGACAAGTAGAGACATATCAATTCCTTTGTCTTCAGTATGACGAATTCGTCAGCAAGTTGTGTTCCCTAGACTTCGGTTGCTTTCGGGGGCTCACGGCGCGTCAGTGTGCGTCGCGTTCCCTCAAACGTAAGGTTCTCCACCATTCCGCGAATCGAGCGAACAAGGAAGAACGCAGCGCCGACGTGCAATGCAATAGCGAAAGCCACCACTAATAACCAATGCACGCCCGCCGAAACCGCGCCAACGATTAATGCGCCGATCAGAATCAGCCAGGCCGTCACGCCCAGCAGTGCGGCCCCCACGGCGAACGCGAGCATGTAAGCGGCGGACCAAGCTGCTCGCTTGGCCTCCAGCTCTAGTAAATGAAACCGTGCGCTAAACGTCGCACGAAGATCGTCTATCAGCTGTGACAGGGTCGGTCGCGGCGGCACGCCTGAGCTGGACGCGGTTCGATCTGAAGCCGATCGAAACTCGCTCCCCTGCTGGCGTGCAGATCCGGCTTTCGCCGGTGCTTTGCCGCCCGCGACCGTATTGCTTGCTGTGTCCACTTAACGTCGACTCGAACAGTGGTTAGCTTGACAACTTGCCGATCAACACGCCTGCGAGAAGAGCGACGCCGACGATCGCGAGCGGGTGTGCTCTGATCTGATCGCGGGCGGATTCTGCCCATTCCTCTTCCATGGCCATGAAATCGTCGTACTTGGAATACAACGTGGTTTGCGCATCTGCGGCCGCGTTACGAGCGCGGTCCAGTGCAGGGCCCGCTTTCGAGGCAAGCCGATCAACCGTGTCGTGCGCGCCCTGCGCAACTCGATCCACAGTGGTGTGAGCGCGGTCTGCCGCCTGAGCGGGATTCATTTTTCCCATGCCAGTACCGCCAGCGCCTGTTCCACTGCTTCCCATCGTTCCAAGATTGCCGCTATTGGGTGTAGTTGTTTCCATTTTGACTCCTGATTAAGTGTGGTGGGGGGTGCGGTGATAGTTCGTGGAAAAAGTTCTAACGCACGGTTCCGCGGCGAAACAGATTGACGATCGCCAGCAATATGACTGCGCCAATGAGCGAAACCACTAGGGAGCCGAAATTAAACGCGTCCTGATTAATTGAAGGAGCGCCCAACAGCGGCGAAATGAGCCAGCCACCCAGGGCTGCACCGATGATCCCGACGACAATGTTCAAAAAAACTCCTTGTTGCGCATCGGTCCGCATGATGAGACTGGCCAGCCAGCCCACAACGCCGCCCACGATGAGCCAGACGATGAAGTTAATCATTTACGTTACCCCGAGTTGGTTGGGTTAATTTACTAAACGCTCTCGAGCAGCAGCTTTTCTTGACGCTGCGCTAGTGCATTGTGCGTTTAAAAGCAAGCTATATGCCCGTGGCAACATGGCACGGTCGTTGCTTAAACCCAAGTGCGATCTAACCAGGAAAAACCAATGAAGACATACGCCAACGCGCAAGCCCCAGTAACGAAGGGGCAGCCGAAAAAGTGCGCTGATGAATTCTTGCTTGCGAAATTGGGTAAAGGATGTTGGGTTGTAGGCTATCAAGGAAAGGTCATAGCCGGCGCTGTGTTGGGTTCGCTTCCTGCTGCGGCTGCTTATGCATCTGATCTGGCGCACGCTCTTGGCGCGCATAATTTTCTGCTGACTGTTGTGGAAGCGGGTCGTCAGATCGTTTAGTTGTCCGGCCATCGAGCGCCCGACGGTATGCCCTGAAATATTCACGGTGCGCCCCTAGCGCCTACGCGGTCATTCATCTCCTGAGTTTGGTAGGTACACCTCCGGCGTGCGCTATTGTTGCGTGTTCCGTCGCAACACTTTTGCCTAGTTGCGGGTGAGCACCAAGGAGCCTGATGGGTCACGCATTAATCGTTGACGATGACGCCGACACAGCGGAAATGCTCGCCGAGCTGGTCGCGGGCCAAGGCTTTACCGCAGCGATCGCGCGAACGATGCGAGATGCGCGTCGTCAGCTCGCGACTACTGTGCCGGACGTTGTTTTTCTGGATTTGGTGCTGCCGGATGGCAAAGGTATAGAGCTGTTCGGTGACAAAGGCGCTTTGGCCGACTCTGAAGTGGTGTTAATTACCGGCCATGCGAGTCTGGAAACCTCAATCGAGGCTTTGCGTCTCGGCGCCGCTGACTACCTGATCAAGCCCGTCAATCCCGGGCAAGTACAGGGGATACTTGAGCGGATCATGCGCCCGGGTGAGTTGCGGGCGGAAATCACCGATCTGCAGCACGAACTTGACCGCAGCGGGCGATTCGGAGAAATGTGGGGCGGATCTTCCGCCATGAAGCGCGTCTATGAGCAGGTGTCCCGAGTGGCGGGAACGGCAGTGACCGTGCTTGTTCAGGGCGAGAGTGGCACTGGCAAGGAGTTGGTGGCGCAAACGATCCACTCTTTAAGCCGGCGCCGCAGTCGGCCATTCCTTGCAATCAATTGCGGCGCAATTTCGCCGCATCTGATGGAAAGTGAAATCTTTGGCCACGAGAAGGGGAGCTTCACAGGTGCAAGCCGGCAGCATCTCGGCTTCTTCGAGCGCGCCCACGGCGGCACGCTCTTTCTTGACGAAGTGACGGAAATGCCGCCCGATCTGCAGGTGAAGCTTTTGCGCGTTCTCGAGACCGGCACCTTCAACCGCGTCGGTTCTACGGAAACGCAGCGTGCCGATGTGCGCGTGCT
>JACCYC010000156.1 GCA_013696665.1 Burkholderiaceae bacterium
CATGTCCAACGAGGGCTACGGCCTACCGCCATGGCATGTCGCCGAAGTCATGCGCGCCGGCGGCGCCGTTTCATTCACCGGCGGCGGTGCATCGCCGCTCGATCGGCTTGCGCATTCGGCGCATGCGCTCGACGCGCACACGCCCTTCACCATCACCTCCGAACTCGGCAAGGGCTATGCGATCCGCATTGCGTTTCCGCCCGACGCGCACTTCCGCGGATGATGCTGCCGATTTTCCCGGCGCAGGCGCTCGACAGCTCGGTCCTGACCACGGTCTGGATCGGCCTGTGCGTGATCACCTTCTTCAACCTGCGCTTCGGCACCACCGTGGCCGGGCTGGTCGTGCCGGGTTATCTCGTCCCATTGCTGCTGGTGAAGCCGACCAGCGTGGCGGTCATCTGGACGGAGGCCGTCGTCACCTACCTGCTGGCGCGCCTGCTCGCCGACTACCTGATGCGGCGCACGGGCAGTTGCACGATGTTCGGGCGCGATCGCTTCTTCGCGTTGCTGCTGATCAGTGTGCTGGTGCGTACGGTCTTCGATGGCTTCCTGCTGCCGTGGGCGGGGAGCTGGCTTTCCGCGAACGGCGTGGCATTCGACTACCACAACAACCTGTACAGCTTCGGCCTGGTCATCATTGCGCTGACCGCGAACCAGATGTGGAACGCCGGGATGGTGCGCGGCATCGGCGTGTTCGTCCTCTACGTTGGGCTGACGTTCGCCATCGTCCGCGGCCTGCTCATCCCTTACACGAACTTCGACATCGCCGGGCTGGGCTTCCTGTACGAAGGCCTCGCGACCGACATCCTCGCCAGTCCCAAGGCGTACCTCATCCTGCTGTCGACGGCCTTCATCGCCTCGCGCATGAACCTGGTCTACGGCTGGGAATTCAGCGGGATCCTGATCCCGGCACTGCTCGCGCTGCAGTGGTTCCAGCCCACCAAGCTGCTCATCTCCCTGGTCGAGGCAGGGATCATCTTCAGCATCGGCCACGCGGCGTTGCAGCTGCCCATGTTCCGACGCATGAACATGGAAGGCTCGCGGCTGATGCTGCTCTTCTTCACCTGCGGCTACCTCTACAAGCTCGCGCTCGGCTATGCGCTCGAGCTGTTCGCGCCTTCCATCAAGGCCTCCGACTATTTCGCCTTCGGTTACCTGCTGTCGACGCTGATCGCGGTGAAGATGCACCAGAAGCAGATCACATGGCAGATCACGCGTACCACGGTGCAGACCTCGGTGATGGGCCTGGCGCTGGCCAGCGTCGCGGGCTACGCGCTGGTGTTGCTGGTGCCGCCGCATGCAGCCTCCGCGGCCGCGCAACCGGGCGTGCTGCAGGCGCGGGCCCCCTCCGCCGCCACCCTCGCGCAGGCGTTGACCGACCGCAAACGGCATTTCTACGAGAGCGACCGCTCGCCGGTCGCACTGCAGTACTCGGCCCCCCAACTGCAGCAATTCGGGGACGGTGTGCGCGCGCTGCTGCGCTATCGCGACGACCCGCGCCCTGCCCTGCTCGGCAGTGGTGCGCAATCGCTGGACCGCGGCGGATTCGTGGTCGAGCGCGTGCGCGACTGGCTCGTCGTCCGCGACCGTGACGCCCGCCGCGGTTCGGGCCTGTACGCGATCAACCTGCACCCGCGCGACCGGCTAGCCGTCGAGGTTCCCGCACCGATCGACGAACCCGGCGTGTTCGAGGCCGCCGCGCAGCTGGTGCAGGCCGATGGCCACGCCACGTTCGCCAGCGCCGGCACGCGCCGTGACCTGCAGCCTAACGGCGACGCCAACGTGCTCCGCAATGCCGAGCTGCCCTTCGCGATCTTCCACGCGGCCGCGGGAGCGGAGGGCGTGCTGCAGGTGCGCGGCCAGACCAGCAAGCTCGGTGAAGACCCCCCGGCGCAGCTCTGGGTCCAGCGCGAGATGCCTGGTGGGGTCGACCCGGCACGCCTCGCGCGCTTCACCGGCCCGGTCAACACGCGCTTCGGGCGGCGACCAAGCGTCAACCCGCTGCGCGATGCCTCGACCGCGCCGCTCGCCGAACTGCTGCTGGGTCGCCCCGCGCGGCTTCGCCTGATCGCGCGCGCGCTCCAGTCGACCCGCGCGACGCGCATCGACCAGATCCAGCGCGTCGACGGCTTCCTCTACGCCTGGCTCGTGCAGCGCCGCGACGCGATCGCGTCGGCGGGCAGCGGGCGCTACCAGCCCCCCGCACTCGGCGACCTGCTCTACCTGCAGGCGGAAGTTATCGAACCGCTGCAGACGCTGGCATCGACGTGGCGGGTGCGGCGCGACGAGGACC
>JACCYC010000160.1 GCA_013696665.1 Burkholderiaceae bacterium
GCATTTATCTGCGTGGGATCAAGCAGGAAGATCGCAAAGTCAACGTCAGCGGCTGGGCGGCGTCGAATGAGCGGGTCTCGGAATTCCTGCGCAACCTGCAGAACAACTCTCGAGTTCTGGAGCGCCCCGAGTTGATCGAAATCAAGGTGGCGGGAACTGGCCCAGCCGGTCTGAATCGCCGCGTGTTCGAATTCTCGCTCAACTTTTCGTTGAAGCAGACACCCGAACGCGCACTGATGCAGGCTGCTGCTCCATCCGCCGCAAGACCTAATCTGATGCCGACTACGCCGGTCCCGACAGCAGTTCAGTCGACCCCGAATGTCGTCTCGTCGTCGGCGCCCACACCGCCCGCAAAGAAGTAGTTGGAAGAACGAGGAATCAATGGCAACTCGTAATCTCGCATCTCAGTTTCAGGGTTTGAGCCTGAACAACGTCGGCGCCTGGCCGGTGGCGCCGCGCATTGCGACTTGGCTGTTCGTCATCGCGGTGTGTGGCATTGGCGGCTGGTTCGCGCTTTGGAGTGGGCAGAAGGAACAGCTTGAACAGCTGCAGGCCGAGGAGCAGAAGTTAAAGGACGACTATAAGGGCAAGCTGCAGCAGGCAATCAATCTCGACGAGCTACGCAAGCAGCGCGAGCAGGTCAGTCAGTACGTGTTGACGCTCGAAAAGCAGTTGCCGAGCAAGTCCGAGATGGATGCTCTGTTGTCGGATATCAACCAGGCCGGAGTCGGCCGCGGTCTTGACTTTGAACTGTTCCGGCCGGGACAAACCAACGTCCGCGAGTACTACGCGGAGCTACCGATCGCGGTCAAGGTTTCCGGTAAATATCACGACCTTGGCGCGTTCGCGAGCGATATCGCCAATTTGCCCAGAATCGTGACATTGAACAATTTGAGTTTGCAGTCCGGCAAGGGCGGTGCGCTGACGTTCGACGCCACAGCCAAAACGTACCGCTACCTTGATCCTGAAGAGATAGCCGCCCAGCGCGCAGCGAAAGCGAAACTTGAGAAGAAAGGGCCTGCCAAGTGAGCCCCGTAAAGCATTGCAAGCGTGTCGGCGTAGTTTTGGGCCTGCTGTTGTTATTGGCGGGCTGCGGCGGTGGCAACGAGGGCGAACTGCGTGCGTGGATGGACGACACACGCAAGACAATGCGCCCAACGACGCAACCGGTTCCGGAACCAAAACAGTTCACGCCTTTTTCGTATGAAGCGAAAGCACTGATCGATCCGTTTGACCAGCAAAAAATGATCTTGGCCGCAGCGCGTCAAGCTCAGTCACGATCGAGCACTAGTTCAATTAGACCGGATCTGGACCGGCGCCGGGAAATGCTGGAAGGCTTTGCATTGGATCAGCTCAAAATGGTCGGCACGCTACGGCAGAAAGGCGACCAGGTCGCGCTGATCGATGCGTCTGGCCAGACCTTCATGGTTCGCCGCGGTAATTATCTCGGTCAGAATTTTGGGCTGGTCACCAAGATTTCGGAAACAGAAGTCGACCTCAAGGAAATCGTCCAGGACGCCGCCGGCGAGTGGATCGAGCGGCCCACAAAGCTGGAACTGCAGGAAGCCGCCCAGAAGCTAGCTGGGCAACAAGGGAGCAAGCGATGAGTATGTCTGTCCACAATGTGGCCGTGTGTTTGTCGCGAATCGCGGCGATGATGGGATTTGTAGCTTTGGCGTCAAGCGCTTCGGCGCAGACGACGCCCGCTGCGGCTGATTCCGGCAACGCGATTGAGCGCGTCGATGCATCGCAAACCACGACCGGGGTGGTCGTTATCATAGAGATGAAGAGCGAGCCGAAGGGAATTCCGGCGAGTTTCTCCGTAGCGAATCCTGCACGTGTCGCTCTCGATATGCCTGCGACGGTCAACGGCCTCGGCAAAAACATGGTCGAGCTCAACCAGGGTGATGTGCGTTCGGTAAACGTTGTCCAATCAGGCGGTCGTTCGCGAGTTGTCGTCAATCTGAAGCGTCCGCTGACTCACACCGTGTCCATTGAAGGCAAGCGCGTGCTGATCGCTCTTGGCGGCGCCGCTGACACCAGCACGTTCCGCGCTGCGCCGGGAACGGCTGCAGCATCATTGGCTCAGGCGTCACCCTCGAGCACGGCTTCGGTTACGGCGGGCCCATCTGCCTTCACGGGTAACCGCGCTCTGCGTGGAATCGATTTCCGCCGTGGTGCTGAGAACGAGGGCCGCGTTGTGGTGGACCTGTCCGACCCCAACACCAACGTCGACATTCGCCAGCAAGGCAACAGCGTCATTGTCGATTTCCAGAACACGACGTTGCCGGATTCGTTGAAGCGCCGGTTGGACGTGTCGGATTTCGCAACGCCAGTTACGCAAGTCACTGCGAGCCAGCAGGGCAACAATGCCCGTCTGGTGATCGAGCCGCGCGGCGTGTGGGAGCACAACGCGTATCAGAGCGATACACGCTTTGTGCTTGAGGTACGGCCGGTACGTGAAGATCCGACGCGTCTGTTTCAGGGTACGCGCCAGGGCTATCAGGGCGAGCGTTTGTCGCTGAACTTCCAGAACGTCGACGTGCGTTCATTGCTGCAGGTCATAGCCGACTTCACCAATCTGAACATCATCACCAGCGACTCTGTCGGTGGCACGATCACGTTGCGTCTGAAGGACGTTCCGTGGGATCAGGCGCTTGACATCATCCTGCAGAGCAAGGGCCTGGACATGCGCAAGAACGGCAACGTCGTATTGGTTGCTCCGCGCGATGAAATTGCCTCGAAAGAGAAGCTGGAACTTGAGGCCCGCAATCAGATTGCCGATCTCGAGCCGCTGCGGTCAGAAGCCTTCGTCGTCAATTATCAAAAGGCTGAGGATGTTCGCAAGCTGTTAAGCGATGACAAGCAGCGCCTGCTTTCAAAGCGTGGCAGCGTTGCTGTCGACCCCCGTACCAATCAGATATTCGTTCAGGACACAGTTGCGCGGCTCGAAGATGTACGCCGTCTGTTGCAGCGAATTGACATTCCAGTGCCTCAGGTGTTGATCGAGGCCCGCATTGTCGAAGCCGACGATCGTTTCAGCCGCAACCTTGGCGTGCGCTTTGGTTTCGGGCGCATCACGAGCGAAGTCGCGGTGGGTGGAAACAATGCGCTGCCATCGTTGCCTGGTGCTAGTGGTGGAACCGGAGGTGCCGGTGGCGTCAGTGTGATCAATTCGAACAACGTAAATCTTCCGGCGGCCGGTATCGGCGGCTTCAACCCGGGCTCGTTCAATCTGACCTTGTTCAACAGCAGCCTGACTCGCCTGATCAATCTGGAGCTCAGTGCACTCGAAGCTGATGGTCGCGGCAAGATCGTGTCGAGTCCGCGCGTTGTGACGGCGGACAAGGTCAAGGCCGTCATCGAGCAAGGAACCGAGATCCCATATCAGCAGTCGACATCGAGTGGCGCAACGTCGGTCGCATTTCGTAAGGCGGTGTTAAAGCTCGAGGTGACCCCACAGATCACGCCCGAAGGCGCGATCTTCCTGGATGTCAAAGTCAACAAGGACAGCAGAGGCACAGAGACCTCGGCTGGCCCGGCGATTGATACAAAGAACGTGCAAACCCAGGTGCTGGTAGAAAATGGCGGCACGGTCGTGCTTGGAGGGATTTACGAGCAACAGGAGCGCACCACCGTGACCAAAGTGCCGTTTCTGGGCGATCTGCCGGTAGTTGGAAATCTGTTCAAGAACACGTCCTCGATTAACGATCGCACCGAGCTGATCATCTTCATCACGCCGCGCGTGCTGTCAGAGCGGGTAAACGCAGCAATGCGCTGATCGGCGAGCGCTAGAAACCGAAAGGGCCGCACGCGCGGCTCTTTTTTTTTCCACGACTCGGCCACGACGCTAACGTTATGCCATCAGATCTGCGCTCGATATTCCTGATCGGCATGATGGGTGCCGGGAAGTCGACGGTCGGAAGGTTATTGGCGAAGCAGCTCGACTATCAGTTCATCGATGCCGACCGTGAGCTCGAGGCCCGCAGCGGCGTGCCGATCCCGACCATTTTTGCAGTAGAAGGCGAAGCGGGCTTCCGGCGGCGCGAAATCGTCCTTCTCGATGAACTAACCCAGCGAGCGGGTGTTGTGCTCGCTACCGGCGGTGGTGCGATTCTCGACGCAGCGCTTTCGCAATCAATGCGCGCGCGCGGTCTGGTCATCTATCTCCGCGCGAGCGCCGATGAGATTTTCCGGCGTACGCGCCAGGACCGGACCCGCCCACTGTTGCAGACCGCAAACCCGCGTGCGCGAATCGACGAATTGCTGGCAGAGCGCGAACCTTTGTATGAGGAAGCGGCCCACCTCGTCTTTCAATCGGCTGCTTCCAATCCGCGGCGATTGGTGGCGCGCCTAATCGAGCATCCTGAAGTCAGGGCAATCGCCCTACGG
>JACCYC010000224.1 GCA_013696665.1 Burkholderiaceae bacterium
GATGTAGTCTGCGTCGATGTCAGCATCGTGGTTGTAGCGTTTCAGGCCTTGCAGGCACGACGGGCAGGACGTCAGCACTTTGACGTCGCCGGCGAACCCGTCCGCGCGCAGCTTGTCGGCGCCGGCACGCACCTCACGTTCCTTGCGGAATCGCACCTGCGTCGCCACATCGGGGCGCGCAATTGCAAAAGTGCCCGATTCTCCGCAGCAGCGGTCGTTGTTCTCGATCGCCACGTTGTCGACCGTGCTGACCAGCGCATTGACTGTCTTCAGCGGCGCCTGCAACTTCATCGGCGAGTGACACGGGTCGTGGTACATGTAGCGCACGCCGGTGACGCCTTCGATCCGAATATTTTTTTCGAGCAAATATTCATGGATGTCGATGATGCGGCAGCCGGGGAAGATCGACTCGAATTGGTAGCCCTGCAACTGGTCGTAACAGGTGCCGCAGCTCACCACGACAGTTTTGATGTCAAGATAATTCAGCGTGTTGGCGACCCGGTGAAACAGCACGCGATTGTCGGTGATGATCTTCTCGGTTTTATCGAACTGACCCGCGCCGCGCTGCGGATAGCCACAGCACAGGTATCCCGGTGGCAGCACCGTCTGAACGCCGGCGTGCCACAACATGGCCTGCGTTGCCAGCCCGACCTGCGAGAACAGGCGTTCGGAACCGCAGCCGGGAAAGTAAAACACCGCCTCGGTTTCGCTGGTGGTTGTCTGCGGATCGCGGATGATCGGCACATAGCGCGAGTCTTCGATGTCGAGCAGCGCGCGCGCCGTTTTTTTCGGCAGATTGCCGGGCATTTTCTTGTTGATGAAGTGCACCACCTGCTCGGTCATCTTCGGCCGGCCGCCGGTCGTCGACGGCGGGTTGCGCACCTGCAGCGCCGCCGCCGGCCTAAAAAACTGATTGCCGAACCGCTGCAGCCTGAAACCCCAATCGATCATCACGGTGCGCACGAGCTTGATCGTCTGCGGGTCTCTCGCGTTCAGGAACAGCATCGACGCCCAGGCACCCGCGTTGAACTTCTTCTTTCCCATGCGCCGCAGCAGATCGCGCATCGCCATGCTGACGTCGCCAAAATCGATGTCGACCGGGCACGGCGATTCGCACTTGTGACACACGGTGCAGTGGTCGGCGACATCTGAAAATTCATCCCAGTGCTTGATCGAGATGCCTCGGCGCGTCTGCTCTTCGTACAAGAACGCCTCGATCAGCAGCGACGTTGCCAGAATCTTGTCGCGCGGCGAATAAAGCAGATTGGCGCGCGGGACATGCGTGGTACACACCGGTTTGCATTTGCCGCACCGCAGACAGTCCTTGATTGCGTCGGCAATGCCCGCGATGTCGCTCTGCTGCATGATCAGCGATTCGTGGCCCATCAGTCCGAAGCTCGGCGTGTACGCGTTCGACATATCGGCCCCGGGCATCAGCTTGCCCTTGTTGAAGCGCCCCTCGGGATCGATCGCGTTCTTGTAGCCACGGAATCCCGCTGTTTCCTCGTCGGTCAGAAACTCGAGTTTGGTGATGCCGATCCCGTGTTCGCCCGAGATCACGCCGCCCAGGTCGCGCGCGATCTGCATGATGCGAGCCACGGCGGCATTTGCACGCTGCAGCATCGGGTAGTTGTCGGAATTGACGGGGATGTTGGTATGAACGTTGCCGTCGCCCGCGTGCATGTGCAACGCGACGAACACGCGGCCGCGCAGCACGCGTTTGTGCACGGCGTCGAGTTCAGCAAGCACCGGCGCAAATGCGTCGCCTGAAAAGATTCGATGCAGCAGCGCCCGGACCTCGGTCTTCCACGACGCGCGGATCGTGTGGTCCTGCAGGACGTCAAGTAAGCGAACGTGGCTGTCGGCAAGAATGCGGCGCTCGAATTCACCGACCAGATGCGTGAGGCCCAAGCGCGAGAGTTCAGCGCGAGCCGCAGAAAGCGGCGCGTCAAGGTGGCTCAACAAGTAGCGCCAGCGCTCGGCCGTGTACGCGAGCAGTTCATGCGCCTGCGCGAGCCGGTCGCCGACGATCTCTTCGCGTGGCAAACGATCGAATTCGGCGTCGCCCGTTTTGCCCAGTGCGAACGAAGTGTCGATGGTGCGGGCAAGCGCATCGAGCAACTCCAGCTTGTTCTCGATCGACAGTTCGATATTGATGCGCTCGATTGCATCGGTGTACTCGCCCATCTTCGGCAGGGGAATGACAACGTCTTCATTCAACTTGAACGCGTTGGTGTGTTTTGATATAGCGGCAGTCTTCGCCCGATCGAGCCAGAACTTCTTGCGTGCGTCGGCGCTCACCGCGACAAAGCCTTCGCCGTTGCGAGCGTTGGCGATCCGGACCACTTCCGACGAAGCCCGCGCCACTGCAG
>JACCYC010000246.1 GCA_013696665.1 Burkholderiaceae bacterium
CGCACCGGCTTGACGCGATAGGGCAGCGTCTGCAGTCGCGCACGCCCGACCTGTTCATGAAAAGCAAAGGCCATTTGAGCCAGACGTTGGTTGCCGCATAACTCGAGCAACGTGCGATGAAATTGCTCGTCTGCTTTGGCCCACGCGGAAAGGTTCTCTGAGGTCATCGCAGCCTCCATCGCCGTGATCGTGGCGTCGAGCCGGCGGAGCTCGGCGTCGCTCATCTGCCGATTCGCAACCAGCTCGACGGCGGCACCTTCGAGGCCGGTGAGGATCTGGTAGATCTCGATCATGTCGGCAGGGGCCACAGGCAACACCCGCATGCCGCGTCGTGCGACGCGTTCGATCAGGCCTTCGTTCTCGAGCCGCATCAAGGCTTCCCGGACTGGTGTACGACTCATGCGCAGCATCAGTGCCAACTCGGGCTCCAATGCCTTGAAGTTCGGCGGCAGCTCATTGGCAACAATGCGCCGTTTCAATTCGAGGTAGCAGCGTTCAGCCAATGACAGCGCAGAAGCGCGCGAGGGCGCAGCAGAGCGCAGGCCGGCAGTTCGAACAAGTGAAAGGCGTGCTTGAGGCATCGCGCTCCGCGCCGTTAAGCGGATCCAGCAGCGCGTGCGCGCGGCTTGTGTGCAAGCGAAGACGCGCTGCGTTCGATTTGCGCCACAACGGCAGCGCTGAACGCGCGTGTGCCGAGCGGGCCCCCGAGGTCGCCGGTCCGGCTTGCGGGATCCGCAAGTACCGCATCGAGCGCGTGGTCGATGCAGACGGCAGCCTGGCTCAGATCGGGGCGTGAATGGCGCGTGCCGAGCCAATCGAGCAACATGCCGGACGACAGCATCAACGACGTTGGGTTGGCTTTATCTTGGCCTGCGATATCGGGTGCGGAGCCGTGCGCCGCGTTTGCTGCCGCGTGATCATCGCCGGCGTTCAGCGCGGCTGCTAATCCCAGGCCGCCGCTCATCGCGGCTGCTTCGTTCGACAGGATGTCACCGAACATGTTGGTGATCACGACCACGTCGAATTGGTCGGGGCGATGGTAGAGCAGCGCTGCCATGGTATCGACCATCACACCTTCGAAGGTAACGTCGGGATACTGCGCGGCCATTGCTCGTACCTCGCGCATGAAGAGACCGTCGGTCATCTTGAGCACCGTTTCCTTGTGAACGGCTGTCACTTTCTTGCGTCGTCGTCGCGCGAGGTCAAACGCGGTGCGCGCGATGCGCTTGGACGCATGAGCGGTGATCTTGCGGATCGAGAGTGCGAGATCGGGTGTTGGCATGATCTCCGCATGGCCGAGAAACATGTTGCGGTCCGCGTAGAACCCTTCGGTATTCTCGCGAACCATCACGAGGTCCAACCCCGGACGTGCGTCGGGCATCGTGGCGCGTGCACGGCTTGGCCGGATGTTCGCGTAGAGATCCAGCAGGCGGCGCACAGCGCCCGGCACGTTGATGCCGCCTTGCTCAAGCGGCGGGTAATAGGTCATCGAAGCCGGTCCGAGCACGACACCGGCTGCCTCCCTGGCCGCTGTGACGACGCTATCGGGCAAAGTGGTCCGATGCAGCGGCAGAGCGGCCAAGCCCACTTCCATCGTCTCGAAATTCAGTCGCAGCGAATACACGTCGTTGACACGCTCGAGTACCCGGAGCGCGGCGCTGGTGATTTCGGGACCGATATGGTCGCCCGGAAGAATCAGTATGTTCACGTTAATAACGCATTCATCGGTTCGTGAGCATAGGCACGCGCCTGAATGCCGTCAACGAAATCATGATGGAAAGCCCCGCCTTGACAGTGCGAACTCTGTCAGCCTATCGTCGCAGAATAACGTATACATAAATAAAGCCAAGGAGATGCAATGCAAATGATCCATTACCTGCTTACGGCTAGCGTTCTTTGTGCGTTCGCAATGACTGCGAGCGCTCAGGGTTACCCGAACAAGCCGATTCACTTTGTTGTGGGCTTCGCTCCCGGTGGCGGTACCGACGTGATGGCGCGCACCATCGGTGCCAAGCTCGGTGAGGCGTTAGGCACGCCGGTCGTGGTTGAAAATCGCCCCGGCGCCAATGGCAATCTGGCGGCCGAGGTGACGGCGAAGGCCGCGCCCGATGGCTATACGTTGATGATCATTTCGGTGTCGCATGCGATTAGCCGTTCGCTGTATAAAAATCTGCGCTATGACCTGCTGAAGGACTACGCACCGTTGTCGAGCATCGCCACGGTGCCCAACGTGATCGTGGTCGGACCGTCACGGCCAGTCGGCTCGTTGAAAGAGCTCATTGCGCAGGCCAAAGCCGACCCGCGCCGTATCACCTACGGTACTTCCGGCGCGGGCAGTCCCGAACATCTGGCTGCCGTCATGCTCGGCCTGACGGCAGGGGTCGAAATGATCCATGTCCCGTACAAGGGAGGCGCGTTATCGGCGCTCGATGTTGTCGCGGGCCATGTTGATGTGGGTTTCAATACGATGCCGGTCGCGCTTCCGCACATCAAAGGTGGCAAGATGAAAGCCTTGGCCGTGACCGACTCGAAACGAGTCGGGGTGCTGCCTGATGTTCCGACGGTTGCCGAATCCGGCTACCCCCAGTATGCGATCTCGACCTGGTATGGCATCGTGGTGCCTACTGGCACGCCGAAAGAGATCGTGACCCGCTTGAACAGTGAAATTGCAAAAATTCTGACGTTGCCAGACATGCGCGAGCGCCTTGCGGGCCTCGGCGCCGAGCCTTTGGGTGGAACCTCAGAGCAATTCGGGCAGTTGATGCAGAGCGAGGTGGTCAAGTT
>JACCYC010000267.1 GCA_013696665.1 Burkholderiaceae bacterium
GCTGCCGTGTTCGCAAGCAGTGCAACGGCGACATTGCCGCCCGCCAGACGCTCACCCATGATCCCCGAGCCAACGACGGCCGCCAGAAGCAGCGCCGACCCGAGCGCTTCAGCCGCCAGCCGCTGACCTGCCGAGTAGCGCTCAGTCAACTCTTGCCGATCGAGTCGAGCCGCTGCTTCAGCGCGAGCCCGTCGATCTTATCCAGCGGCAGAGCGAGGAAAAAGTCGAGGCGGCGCTGCAGCGTCGTGAATACACGCAAGAACGCCTTGCGCCTGGTGTCATCATCGCCCTCGATGGCCGCCGGATCTTCGACGCCCCAATGCGCCGTCACCGGTTGCCCCGGCCACAACGGACACGTTTCGCCTGCCGCACTGTCGCAAACGGTAAAGACGAAGTCGAGCTTCGGTGAATCGGGGCGCGCAAACTCGTCCCAGTTTTTGCTGCGTAGCCCGTCAGTCGGTACCCGACTCTTCTGCAGCAGTTCAATCGTCAGCGGATTAACCTGTCCCCCCGGGTGGCTACCTGCGCTATGGCCGATGAAGGCGCGATTCTTCGACCTCGCATTCAGCAATGCTTCGGCCATGATCGAACGCGCGGAGTTACCCGTGCAAAGAAACAGAACGTGCTTGGGTTGCTCGCTCATCGCCGCGCTCCCTTATCTGCAACATGAGGCGCTTGCGCGCTCGATCTTGGATGGCTGAGATGCGCTTAGCGGCGCACAGCACGAGGACTGTGACTCGCTTTCACTAGCGGGACGTGAAGGCGCGACGTTGTCGGTGCCAAAAAATTCGATCTGCGCAAGCGTGTGATAGGTCTCCCACGCCACGCCTTGCGGATCGGTGTACCAATACTTGTTCGAACGCGCGTAGCAGCACGTTCCATTCTGCGCAGACGCTGAGAGATCGGCCGACTCGGCCTGTCCGCGCAGCGCTTCCAACTCTTCGTCGGAGTCGACCTGCAATCCCAGGTGATTGACACCAATGTCCTCGCCGCGCTGTGAGATCGCGAAATTGATGCGCGGATCGTCGACCATCCACTTCGCATAGTCCGACTTGCTTACGGTCGGCTCGGCGCCGAACAGTGCTGAGTAAAAGCGGATGCTCGATTCGAGGTCCTTGACTGCAACATGTACGTGAAAGCGTTTCAAGCGGTTACCTTTCTGCGTGATTTTGCGGTGCTGGTCGACGGCGCACAGGCTGCCGGGTTGGGTGCACACGCGCCTCCATCGACCGCACAGCAGTTTTCAGTTAAGAAGCCGAGCAAACGGTTCATTACCCCAAAGTTCGCCGTGTAGAAAACAAATCGCCCGTCCTGCCGTGCGGTGACCAGCTTTGCGTGCGCGAGCTCTTTCAAATGAAACGACAGCGTCGCGGGAGATACCCGCAACTGTTCGGCAATCTCGCCGGCCGCCAATCCGCTCGTGCCCTGCTGTACCAAAAGCCGGAATACGTCCAACCGAGTGTCTTGTGCGAGTGCGGCGAGAGAGCGTACGGCGTCTGTCGTTTTCATATTTCTATATTCGTTGAAATATAAGGTCGCGTCAAGCAATATCTATCGCAAGATTGCGACAAACTCGGTCGGGAAGCGCGATTACTTTTCCGCAACGAGGAAGCCGCCGCCAGCGCCGCCATCACAGCAAGCAGCCAACGACCGAGCGCGCCGCCGCCGCCACTCGAAGCCGCCACTGGCGGGTTGGCCGCGCTGGTTTCCGCCGTACCAAGAAGCGCCACCGCCGCGGTCGCACCCACCCAGTCGTGATCCATCTGTACGGCAGCCGTTCGCAGTCCCGCACTACCGGGCGCGGGTCGGAACATGATGCCGATCTCACATGAATCACCCGCGGCCAGCGTTGCTGACGCCACACATACCGAGTCGGAGACGGTGAACTCTGTTGTTTGCGGTCCGACGATGCGCGCGTCACTGGTGAGTCGTAGCGGCAGTGCACCGTCATTGCGCAATTGCACTGTCGCGCGTGCCGACGCTTGGCCGGGGAGCACTGGTCCGAAATCAAGCCGGTCAGTGCCGGACCCGCCGCCCCGTGAGCGTGTAGTAACGCGCAGCAGGGGGCTTGGCACGCTCGGATTTCCGATGTACGCGGCAACATCTGCGATGTCCTGCGCCGTCAACCGTCCGCGCAAAGGTGTCATCTGCGGAATGGTGTTCAGTGCGTTTGCGACGATCGACGGATTGTTGGCAGCGCGCCCGATCCCAAACAAACCAGGCGGCAGTCCAGCATGGCAGTCGACGCAACTGACGCTCGCGCCGACCAGCGCGCGGTATCGAGGTAGTAGCGCTTGCCACGCAGCGCATCCTGCGCCGATGCGGTAGTGACCCAGGAAAGCGCAGTGGCGATCGCCAACAGCTTGAAATGGTGTCGCATGGCTCCCGCCAAAAAAAGGGAGGCCGTCGCCTCCCGTATTGATGCTCCGCTCTCGCGGCCGCTAGATGCCGATCACACCAGCATCGTTCTTGGTGATCACGATTGTTGCCGAGCGTGGGCGCGCGGTGCCGCCTTCGGGCCAGTGGCTGGTAAACATCGTCGGATCGCCGATCGCCGTTGCGGGTGTGTCCTCGCCGGGATGCTGAATGTTGACGAATAGTGTTCGGCCGTCGGGGGTCTCGGTGATACCGGTCACTTCACAATCCTTCGGGCCCACCAGAAAGCGCCTGAGCTTGGTTCCCTGCGCGGCGCCGACGAACGTCTGCACCTGCTTGGTCGCGCCCAAGGCGTCGGTGTTTGTGATCGTTCTCGGACCGCCGTCGCCCACACCGCCTGGCAAAGCAGCAAGCAGCATGCAGTTGGTCACGTCGGTGTACGCGCCGTCGTCGGTTTGCACCCAGCAGAGGTTCGTTGCACGGCTGAACCAGAGGCCGTCGGGACTCGAGAAATCGTTATCCGCAGTGAGTGCAGATACATTGATGTTGGGATCGGCAATCGTTGAGCGCGCGCCGAACAGAAAGATGTCCCATGTGAAAGTAAGCACTTCGGGCGAACTTTCACGCCAGCGGATGATGTGTCCGTTCGGATTGCCCCGCTGCGCCGTGCCGTTGGTCCGCAGGTCGTTGTAGTGTCGCGGGTTTGCAGCGTCGGTCGCGGCCAGTGGGCGCAAGGCCGCGGTGTTGTTGGTCAGGGTCATGTACACGTCGCCGTTCAACGGATCGACCGCACCCCATTCGGGACGATCCATCTTGGTCGCACCCTGCGCGTCGGCAGCGAGCCTCGTATTCAAAGCGACATCGATTTGATCGGTGAACGGATACGCAACATTGGCCGCTGTTACGTTGCCGACTCCGAAGGTGAGCTCCAACCAGTTACCGGTGCCATCGGCGTTGAACTTCGCCGCATAGAGTTTTCCGGCGTCCAGATACTTGTCGCCCGCGGTCAGGCCGCGGGTTGCGTCGGCCGCATCCCATACCGCGGTCGAAACGTATTTGTAGATGTATTCGTTACGCGAATCGCAGCCCATGTAGAACACGACCGGCTTGCCGACGACCGCCTTGGCGGGCCACGCGCCTTCGTGTGCAATCCGCCCCATCGCCGTACGCTTCTTCGGCGCCGCTGCGCCGGTAAACGGATCGATCTCAACGTTCCACCCATACGTGTTGGAGACGTTGCGATAGTCGTCGGCGGCGGTCGCGCCGACTACCTGCGTATTCCAGCGTCCGTAAAGGTTGTCGGCGGTGTCCGGCGTAAAGGTCGCCCACAGCTCGCGACCGTTGCCCGCAACACCGTAACGCGCAAACGACGTGAGCTCCTTCGTCGTCCGGTTCGGGTTGTCGGTCGCAGTGACGCGGCGGAAGTAACCCGCCCAGTTCTCTTCGCAGGCCAGGTACGTGTACCAGGGCGTATAGCCGTGCGCGCAGTTGTTGATCGTGCCGCGCGTCTGCGTGCCGGTCGGCGAGAATTTCGTGATCATTTGCGGAGCACCGCGCGCCGGCCCGGCGATCTCGATCACGGTCAACGTATGCACGCGCCGATTGAATGCCGAATCCTGCTTGTACGACCACGCACCCGCGGCGCGCTGCACTTCGATGACGCTCACCCCGTGCACGTAGAACTCTCGAAGCACCTCGTCGGCGACGGTGCGCGCGCCGGCGACGATGGTTTGGCCTGCGGGGTGCAGAAATGCGGGTGTTATCGCTTCGTGATTCATTACCAGCAAGCCGCGGTCGGACGACGTTGCAGAATAGGTTCCAGTCGCACTCAAGCCGTAGTACTCGATCGCATCGTGATGATCGCCGGCGCGTTGCGCGAAACTGGGCGCCGCGTCCGCGCCGTTGTTCATGTAGGCCGGAATGCCGCTCGCGATCGGATCGCCAAGCCGATAGAGAACGCTTGCGGTGTACCCGCCAGCGACGGTCACCACGTCGGCCGTGCTTTTGGCAACTGCACCAAAGCTGAGAGCTGAAGGTCGCGCAGGGCCGGCCGGAGCAGCCGGAGGTGGCGGCGGAGCGGGCGCCGGTGCCGGCGCGGGCGCGGGCGCTGAATCATCGTCACCGCCACAAGCCGCGAGCAGCGCCGAACTGCTGCCGATAAACGATAGAGCCGCCAGCCCCGTCCCGCTTCTCAAGAGCGCGCGCCGCTTTGGGTCGTGCAGGTGCTGTTCGATCAAATCGTTGATGTGCGGATTGTGTGACGTGTTCGAAATAGTTTCGTCGTCATGCGACATGCGTTTCTCCAGCGGGGTGCAGTTTGCGAGGGGATGGAGCTTCGCCGGATGGTCGAAGCAATGACGCAAGTTTCAACTGCACGCATGACCAACGCGTTACGTTCTTATGACGAGCGCAAGACAAATGGGACGACCAGCACGGCACTGCTCAATTAACGGCAGAACCTAGCGTCGATGCAAGGCGCTGCGCCATCGCCTCCGCAATGCTGACTTCGGCGGCCTCGACCATCACGCGCAGCACCGGCTCGGTTCCTGAAGCACGGATCAACACGCGGCCGCTGCCATTGAGTTCACGCTCGGCTTCCGAGACCGCGGCGACGAGGCCGGCGTGCGAAGTCCAATCGAAATTCCGGCTGACTTTTGCATTGACGAGCGCCTGGGGCATCAGAACCAGATCCGAAGTCATCTCTGCGAGTGATATCTGCTGGCGTCGCACCGCCGACAGAACCTGCAGCGCGCTCACGATTCCGTCACCGGTGGTGTGGCAATCAAGAAAAAGCAAATGGCCCGAACCTTCGCCGCCGTAGAGCCATCCTTTTTCCTGCAGCAACTCGAGCACATATCGATCGCCGACAGCGGCGCGTGCAAACGGCACATCGAGCTCGCGCAGTTTTCGCTCCAGCGAGTAATTGGTCATCAAAGTGCCGGCAACGCCCTTAACTGCACGCTGTCGACGCATGCGATCGCGCACCACGATGTACAGCAGCTCATCCCCGTTATAGATGCGTCCATCTGCATCGGCAATGACGACCCTGTCTGCATCGCCATCGAGCGCGATACCAAAATCAGCTTTATGTGTCTTTACAGCCTCGGCCAGGTGACCGGCATGAACGGCACCCACCCCATCGTTGATGTTGGTGCCATTCGGCGCGGCTCCAAGCGAGACGACTTCGGCGCCGAGCTCGTGAAATACCGGCGACGCCACGTGGTATGCAGCGCCATGTGCGCTGTCAACGACGATCTTGAGGCCCTTGAGATCAGCTTCGCTCGGAAAGGTGCGCTTGCAAAACTCGATATACCGGCCGGCTGCATCGTCGAGTCGCCGCACTTTGCCGAGCCGCTTTGACTCGACGCAGTGCCACGGGCGCTCAAGCTCCGATTCAATTCGAGCCTCGACGTCATCGGGCAGCTTGGTGCCACGCGCCGAAAAAAACTTGATGCCATTGTCCGGATAAGGATTGTGCGATGCGCTGATTACGATTCCCGCGTCCAGTCGCAGCGTGCGCGTCAGGTACGCGACACCCGGTGTGGGCAGCGGGCCGCACAGCACCACATCTACTCCGGCGCTGGACAATCCTGCCTCGAGCGCGGCTTCGAGCATGTAACCCGAGATGCGGGTGTCCTTGCCGATCAGCACGGTCGGATGCTGATCGCCGGCGGTGCCCGCAATTGCCCTTAGCGCGCGGCCGGCCGCCTGACCCAGTCGCAATACAAATTCAGGCGTAATCGGCGCTTCGCCGACGGTGCCGCGTACACCGTCGGTGCCAAAGTACTTGCGCTTGGTACTCATCTGATCGTTGTTCCCTTGGTCAACATCATTCGCAACACATCCAGGCCATCGCACGTCGCGGCAACGTCGTGCACACGCACGATTCTCGCGCCCTGCTCGGCTGCCAGTACCGCTGCTGCGACCGACGGTGCAAGTCGCTCGTCGACCGGCCGCCCAGAGGCCTTTGCCAGCATCGATTTTCGAGAGAGTCCAACAACCACCGGACGCTGCAGGCGTTGCAGTGCCGAAAGTTCGGATAACAGCGTGAAATTATGCTCGATGCTCTTGCCGAAACCGAACCCCGGGTCCACCGCAATGCGCGCGACATCGATCCCGTGCGCGCAGGCCTGCCCGATTCGCTGCGATAGAAACTGCAAAACCTCAACGGTGACGTCGTGATACTGCGGTGCCCGCTGCATCGTGCGGGGCGTGCCCTGCATGTGCATCAATATCAGCCCGCAGTCGGTCGCAGCCACGGCCTCCAGCGCACCAGGCTCGCGCAGGGCGCGTACGTCATTGATGATCGCAGCGCCCGCCGCCAACACAGCGCGCATCACCTCGGGCTTGCTGGTGTCGACCGACACCGTCACTCCAGCGCCCACCAGTGCCTCGAGCAATGGCATCACACGTGCGATCTCTTCGTTAGCAGAAATGTCAATGGCGCCGGGACGCGTCGATTCACCACCGATGTCGATGATGTCGGCACCGTCGTCGGTCAGACGGCGCGCATGAGCGAGCGCGGCTGTTTGATCGAGATACTTTCCGCCATCGGCGAACGAATCAGGCGTGACGTTGACGATACCCATGACCAGCACGCGATCCAGCGGTAACGCGCGGCCCCGCACCCGCCACACGGGCGGCGTTTGCATCTCGACATCCTGCGTATGCATCAGGTTCATTTTAGGAACTCAAAAAAAAAGGCCGGAGGGCTCCGGCCTTTCTTGCATCCGCGCGATCGCTATGCCGGCTGCACCACGACTTCGGGATCGCTGGCCGACTTGCCTCCCGACGGCGGCGGGACCGAACCCGTCGACTTCGGAGGACGCGGCGGACGGCCCGCCAGGATGTCGTCGATCTGTTCGGTATCGATCGTTTCCCAGTCGAGCAAGGCCTTGACCATCGCTTCGATCTTGTCGCGATTTCCCTCGATATGCTGGCGCGCTATCGCGTACTGCTCATCGATGATGCGGCGGATTTCCGCGTCGACCTTTTTCATCGTTTCTTCGGATACGTTGGTGGTCTTGGTGATCGAGCGTCCGAGGAAAATCTCGCCTTCGTTCTCTGCGTACACCATTGGGCCGAGTGCATCGCTCATGCCGTAGCGCGTGACCATGTCACGCGCCATTTGCGTAGCCCGCTCAAAGTCGTTGCTGGCGCCGGTCGTCATCTGATTCATGAAAACTTCTTCGGCGATGCGGCCACCGAACAGCACTGCAATGCGACTCAACAGATACTGCCGGTCGTACGCATAACGATCCTGCTCGGGCAGCTGCATCGTCAGACCCAGCGCTCGGCCGCGCGGGATGATCGTGACCTTGTGAACGGGATCGGACTTCGGCATCAGTTTGGCAACCAGCGTATGGCCCGCTTCGTGGTACGCCGTGTTGGTGCGCTCTTCCTCGGTCATGACCATGGACTTGCGCTCCGCGCCCATCATGATCTTGTCCTTGGCCTTCTCGAAATCGACCATCTCGACGACGCGCCCGCTGCGCCGTGCCGCAAACAACGCCGCTTCGTTGACCAGGTTGGCCAGGTCCGCGCCGGAAAACCCCGGTGAACCGCGCGCCAGCAGATCGGCACGCACGTCGGCGCCAATCGGCACCTTGCGCATATGCACGTTGAGAATTTGTTCGCGACCGCGAATATCCGGGAGTGGCACCACGACCTGACGATCGAAGCGGCCCGGCCGTAACAACGCAGGGTCGAGCACGTCGGGACGGTTCGTTGCTGCGACGACGATCACACCCAGGCCGGTCTCGAAGCCGTCCATCTCGACCAGCATCTGATTCAGCGTCTGCTCGCGTTCGTCGTTGCCGCCGCCCAGCCCCGCACCGCGCTGGCGGCCAACCGCGTCAATCTCATCGATAAAGATGATGCACGGCGCGTGTTTTTTTGCCTGATCGAACATGTCGCGCACACGTGCGGCGCCAACGCCGACAAACATTTCCACGAAATCCGAACCGGAGATCGAGAAGAACGGAACCTTCGCTTCACCCGCGATGGCCTTCGCCAGCAAAGTCTTGCCGGTGCCCGGGGAACCGACCAGCAAGACACCGCGCGGAATTCTGCCGCCCAGTTTTTGAAACTTGGATGGATCACGAAGAAACTCGACCAGCTCGTGCACTTCTTCTTTTGCCTCGTCGCAACCGGCGACGTCAGCAAATGTGATCGCGTTGTTGGTTTCATCGAGCAGGCGCGCGCGCGACTTGCCGAACGAGAACGCACCACCCCGGCCACCGCCCTGCATCTGCCGCATGAAAAATATCCACACGCCAATCAGCAACAGCATCGGGAACCACGACACGAAGATCGTCGTCAGCAGGGATTGTCCTTCTTCTGCCTTGCCGTAAACCTGAACGCCGGCCTTGCGCAGGTCATCGACCATCCACAAGTCGCCGGGCGAGGTCAGCGTGTACTTGCTGCCTTCCGCTGGGGTGACGTTCAGGTTGCGTCCCTCGACGTCGACGCGCTTGATCTGCCCCGCCTTGGCCTGATCCATAAACTGCGTATAGCTCACGCTTTCAGTTGGCTTCTGACGGCTTTCGAACTGCTTGAAAACCGTGAACAGGACCAACGCGATCACCATCCAGATGGCGGCCTTCGCAAACATATTGTTGTTCAAAAGCGTGCTCCTCTATGCGCCCGATCGTTCCAGATACATAGAACTCAGGCGATTCCAACGACAGTTGGGTACGTGTAGCAAATTCTAAACCCCACTAGCGCAATTGACGTGCCAATAAATAGACCTCTGCCGACGTCTCACGCGAAGCCGCGGGTTTGCGTACGGTAACGGAGCGAAATCCCTTCTTTAACCGCTCGACGTACTGACTGTAGCCGCTACCCTGGAAAGCTTTGACGAGAAAAGCGCCGTCTGGTTGCAGATATTTGACGGCAAAATCGGCAGCAAGCTCCGCCAGAAGCAGGCTGCGCGCCGAATCAGCGGCCGCAACGCCCGACAAATTCGGCGCCATGTCGGATAAAACAACGTTAACCCTACCCCCGCCCAATAGCGTGATGAGGTCCTTCTCGACGGCTTCGTCATGAAAATCGCCCTGCAGAAGTTCAACCCCGGGCAGCGGGTCAATGGGCAACAGATCCAGCGCAATAAGCCTACCGTTGATGTCTCCATTGCGACCCATCAGGCGCTGGCGCGCCACTTGGGTCCAACTACCGGGCGCGGCTCCGAGATCGACCACAATCATGCCAGGCCGCAGCAGATGATCCTTATCATCAATCTCAGACAGTTTGTACGCCGCGCGTGAGCGAAAACCCTCGGCGACAGAGCGCTTGACGTACGGGTCGTTGATGTGACGGGCGATCCACTCGGGATTGGAGCGGTTCTGGCGAAGGCGCGTTGACACGTCGGAGCAGCCGTTGAAGCTGCCGTGCAGACATTGGGTGCCACAGCCTAACCGAGTCTGACCCGGCCCCCGCGCCAGACTCTTCCGACAAGTGTCAGTTACACACGACGCCTAACGGTCGCGGTTCTCCATAAACCAGAACGAACGCTTGCGCTTGGCCGGGATGGGTATGCGAGCACGCTCGGCTTCGATTGACGAGTTGGTTTCG